>NZ_DJHG01000103.1:0-5354 GCF_002432955.1 Mesotoga sp. UBA5825
CCATGTTAAGTACTGGGGAATAGGGAACGAAGTGTACGGCCCCTGGCAGGTCGGCCATTGCAGTGCTGCCGAGTACGCAGAAAGACTCCGCCAGTACACTCAGTTCATGAAGGGTGTGGATCCGTCGATTAAGGTAATCGCAGTCGGAGCCGATAACCCCGACTGGGACATGACCGTGTTGAAACACGTGGGTCATCTGATAGATTACATCTCTATCCATCAGTATCACGGCTGTGACGACTACTTTGGGACCGTTGCCTCCGTCTACTACTGTGAACAGAGGCTTAAGCTCCTGGAGGGGCTGATAAAACACCTGCGTCTGGATCACGTAAAGATCTCCTTTGATGAATGGAACATCTGGTACAAAATCAGCGCGGAAAGGAAAGGCGCCGAGAAGAGAATCGTGCTTCTGGAGGAACCCTACGCCTTGAAAGACGGTCTCTTTGCGGCAGGGATTTTCGCTGTGATGCATCGTATGGCTAATACAGTTCAGATGGCCAATCTTGCGCAAATGGTAAACGCACTCGGTATGATAAAGACCAAGGGCGACGAAATGGTACTGACTCCCATCTATCATGCATTTGATCTATTTGTGAATCATACCGGAAGAACTGTCCTGGACATGGCGATTGGTTCTGAAACTTACGAAATAAGCTCCAAGACATTCGTCGAGGGCCGAAACAGCTTCAAGCTCAGCGAAGTTCCCTATGTTGATGGATCGGCCACCTTTAACGAAGATAAGAATATTTTGAGCGTCGCCCTTATTAACTACTATCAGAAGGATGTAGAAGTCTCTCTCGATCTTTCGGGAATCGAAGTCCAGAAGAGGGCCGTCCAGCATGTTCTGACGGGATCTGCTCCCGATGAAATGAATGACTTTGAAAATCCAGAGCGAATAAAACTTGGGAGCAAAGAGCTGACCTCCTGCTCTCCGGAAATGACTGTGAAGCTCGATTCGATGTCGGCAAATGTAATCGAGTTTTCTCTGGACGGAAAGCTATAACCCTTTGAAAAAGGATTACCTCCAGCACAAGTTCAGGCAATGAGAGTTTTTTGACCTGAGGAGAAGGCATTCTGGAGGCTCTGAAAGGAAGAGTCTTCAACTGAGAATAGTTTGGAACAGAGCAAAACAATCAACTTGACCTTGTGTCTAGAAGGAATTTGTTTGTTGCCCGCGAATCTATCGTGTTGCCGGTATTCAAGTGAGTATAATGCCTGCCGTCTTGTGAGCATTTAAATGCAACAGTGCCTGGAGTTCGACTCCGGCGAGTCCGGTCTGGATGAGGTAAAATCGTGGTTAAGGCATAAAATCGACGAAATCTAGAAGGTGATGTGTATGTACTTAATCGGATGTGATATTGGCACCCAGGGAACAAAGAGTGTAATGGTGAATGAAAGAGGAGAGGTTCTAGTTGAAGCTCAAAGAGAATATGACGTCATTAAGCCCGGTTCAAACTGGGCCGAGCAGTGGCCCGATGTTTGGGTCAAGGCGGCTTTCGAGACCATAAAAGAGGTGTCTGAGAAGTCGGGAGTCGAGAATAAGGAAATAGCTGCCCTGGCCATTAGCGGGCTTTATGGAGGGTCAGGAGTCCCTGTTGACAGTGGAATGAAGCCTCTGCACCCTTGTCTCATCTGGATGGACAGACGAGCGACATCGCAGACCTCCTGGGTGAAGGAAAACATATCAAGAGACAAGATCTTTTCGATTACGGGAAACTATGTGGATTCCTATTATGGATTCACGAAGATAATGTGGCTTAGAGACAACAGGCCGGATATCTGGAAAAAGATATATCAATTCGTGACACCGAAGGATTACATGATTTATCGGCTTACAGGTGAAAACGCGATTGATTACTCCTCGGCAGGTAATATTGGCGGAGTATTCGACATAAGAAAACTTACCTGGTCGAAAGAGATGTGTGAGGCCCTTGGTATACCCATTGAATACCTTCCTGAAAGAATCGTCAAGTCGAGTGATATCGTCGGCAGAGTAACTGCCGAAAGCTCAAAGCTGTGCGGCCTGCTCGAAGGAACTCCTGTGGTCTCAGGGGGGATAGATGCCCCGGTGGCTCAGCTTTCGGCCGGAGCGCTTGAAGAAGGCGAACACGTTGCAATGGTCGGAACCTCTACCTGCTGGGGTACCGTACATGACGGCAAGGATCTGCCGTTTGGTTTGGTGAGCTTCCCATATGTGGTAAACGACACTGAAAGAATCTACTCTTTTGGAGGCTCGGCAACTACCGGAGCCCTTGCCAAGTGGTTCAAGGAAGAGTTTGCCGACAGCGAAGAGTCTGTTGGACGCAGGACAGGCAGGTCTCCATATCAGCTCCTCGACATGGAAGTTGAAAAGATTCCTGCAGGAAGTGACGGAATCGTGGTACTTCCTTATTTCATGGGTGAAAGGTCGCCAATTTGGGATCCCTTTGCGAAGGGTGTATTCTTTGGAGTCACGCTCGTTCACACAAGAGCCCATATGTACAAGGCACTCATGGAAGGTGCTGCATACGCTCTCAGACATAATATAGAAAACGGGATTAAGGCAGGACTCAAGCTCGACGACGAATGTTTGATAGTTGGCGGAGTTGCAAAATCAACAGCCTGGAACAGGATTTTTGCAGATATAACCGGTTACAAAATGAGACAGGTATCCAGTCTAGTTGAAGCACCGTTTGGCGATGCCTTCCTTGCAGGGCTAGGTGTCGGATTGATAGACAAGCCGGAAAGAATAAAGGAGTGGGTGAAGTTCCGAGATCCTATAAGCCCAAATTCCGAAAACCAGAGGGTTTACGAGAAACAGTACTTGATTTTCCGAGAGCTCTACGAAAAAACGAAGGAGATAATGTGGAAGATGCACTAGGAACGGGTAAGGAGTTAGAGCCAGAAAGACAGGTCGCTAAGCCGAGAATCCTCATACGATGTGTTTTCGGTTGATGCATCTACGGCAGGCCCCTGGTCTTATCGTAACTTCAGCCCACACCTATGCCCCAGTCTCGATTGGATTGCTGATCGTCTGCTTCAGCTGACTGGTCAAGGTTCTTTTGTCTTCCAGACTATTTCAAGAGAGTATGTCAGTGGTTCAGTCGTGACTGGTATGTAATCCTGTCGATTTCACACAGCCCTCGATTTGTCTTCACCCACAAAGAGAGGGCACAAGATCAAGAGCTCCAGGAAATGATTCACGCTACATGGCCTGAGACACAGAATTAAGAACTGACTGTGATGGTGAAGGGTCAGCGAAGTGACGGGAGAGATTTGGACTGCGAGGAATCACTTCCGGCAGGGAGCAGCCGGTAAAACGGCACTCCATGCTCTCCGGGGTCAGACAATCTGTTTTTGACTGGAAGCGGTGAGAGATACTCATGGTCAAAGATTAGATACACACTGAGATCCTGATCATTCAACAGCTCTCCTATGACCGATAGGATCGGCAAACAGAAAGGGCATAAGGTATAAATCATTCCAAGTCGGTGGAACCTTAACTGAGATCAAAACTCTCTGGATGAATGTTTGTATTTCGAAAAGGAGGACTGATTACTATTATTAGAGACCTTGAGGTGTGGTTTATAACGGGAAGTCAGGAGCTTTATGGAAAGGAAGTACTGAAAAAGGTCGAAGAGAATTCGAAGAAACTAGTAGATGCACTCAACGATGCAATTTCAACTCCTGTAAAGATTGCCTGGAAACCAGTGTTGAAGGATGCAGATCAGATAAAGAAAGTAATTGATGAAGCTAACTCCAGCAAAGTCTGCATAGGTTTGATAGCCTGGATGCACACGTTTTCACCCGCGAAGATGTGGATTGCCGGACTGAAATCACTTGAAAAGCCTTTCCTTCACTTCCATACTCAGTTCGAGCAGAAGATACCCTGGAATACCATCGATATGGACTACATGAACACAAACCAGTCCGCACACGGAGGAAGAGAATTCGGCTTCATCTCTGCAAGGCTTGAACTCAAGCGCAAAGTCATCGCAGGACACTGGAGTGACTCTAAGGTCATATCGAAGCTGGAAGACTGGATTAGGGCGGCGCTCGGCTGGAATGAAGCTCATACACTCAAGGTCGCAAGACTTGGCGACAACATGAGAGATGTTGCAGTTACTGAGGGAAACAAGGTCGACGCTCAGATTGACTTTGGTTATGAAGTTCATGGTTTCGCTGTTGGCGACTACATAGAGGGCTACTTCAAACAAGTCAAGAGAAGCGAAGCTGAGGAACTGGTGAACAGGTATCTGGAGGAATATCCCATCAGGAAATCAACAGTCTCTGAAGAAGTCTTTCAGGCATCTATAAGGGAAGCCGCTAGAATCGAAATCGCACTTCGAAGGTTTCTGGAAAAGGGCGGATTCAAAGCATTCACAACCACTTTTCAGGACCTCCACGGGATGAGACAGCTTCCGGGAATTGCTGTACAGAGACTTATGAGAGATGGTTACGGATTCGGGGGTGAAGGTGACTGGAAGTCCGCGGCCCTTGTAAGAATTATGAAAGTGATGGCCGAAGGCATAGATATTGGAACCTCGTTCATCGAAGACTACATTTATCATTTTGAACCGGGGAACATAATGGAACTGGGATCTCACATGCTAGAAGTTTGTGAATCCATAGCGGACGGTACACCTTCCCTTGAAGTGCATCCCCTTTCAATTGGAGGGAAAGAACCCCCAGCGAGACTGGTATTCAATGCAAAGGAAGGCCCTGCAGTCCAGGCCTGCATAGTCGAGTTCGGAGACAGGTTCAGGATGATAGTCAATGAACTAGAAGTAGTGAAGCAGCACGAGGATATGCCGAAGCTCCCTGTTGCAAGGGCGCTATGGGTTCCAAAGCCAGATCTGGCAACAGCAGCGACCGCGTGGATACTTGCCGGCGGGGCGCATCATTCAAGTATGAGCTACACCGTTACTGCCGAACAGCTTGAAGACCTTAGTGACATGTTTGGAATTGAGATAGTAGTAATTGACGATAAGACTGATATCACGGAGTTCAAGAAGGAGCTTAGATACAACGAGGTATACTACAAATTGAAAAAGCTGTGATTTGCAGGTTCAAATCGCTGAAAGTGTAAGCAAATTCCTTGGTAGGGGGAAGCCTATGCTACGTGAACTAAAAGAGGAAGTCTACAGAGCGAATGTTACGCTCATTGAATCCGGACTGGTAAAACTCACGTGGGGAAACGCAAGCGGAATCTCCAGAAAGGAGCGTCTCGTAGTCATTAAGCCGAGCGGGGTAGACTATTCCGATCTTTCCCCCGACAATATGGTTGTTGTAGATCTTGAAGGAAGAGTGGTCGAAGGAGAGCTGAGGCCTTCTTCCGACACTCCAACTCACGTTCTTCTTTACAGATGCTTCGG
>NZ_DJHG01000084.1:0-20052 GCF_002432955.1 Mesotoga sp. UBA5825
CCAACCCCTAATCCGCTACCCCCCCCGCCCCGGTTTTCATAGAACATTCTTTCCTTTACATTTTCCTTCGAAGAAATCTATTGATCTTTTCAGAATCGTCCTCTTGAGGAGTATTGAGGTCAAATGGCCTGTAGGCATCCATCGGAGTGTCGAATTTGGTATCCTCTCTGAGAGTTCCTTTGTGGAGCGTCTGGGGACGAAAATGTCGAAGAGGGCACCGTTTATGAGAGTCGGACACTTGACAAACTTCGCGAATGTCAGTGGGTCGTACTCAAAGCAAGATATTGGAGCACTGCCGATTTCCAGCTCAGGGCCCTCCAAGGAACGGATGTATCTCTCGTGGTCTTCACCATGCAGTTTCTTGCATTTCTCCTTGTTGCAGGACCCGTCCTCTTCGTATTTGACTCTCATCACACCTGTCACGAAGCTCTTCCAGGTTATGTGGTAGAAATTCCCGCCCGTGACGACGAGCGAGAGTGCGCAGATCGACCTGTCGAGTGCCGCCGTTATGACAGATATAAACCCTCCGAAGCTGTATCCCATCAGAAAGTAAGGGGGAGGGCACTCCCATTTGAGGTAATTCAAACATGTAAGACCGTCAACAACCGCGTTTTCAAAACGCTCCCTAAGCACATCTGTTCTAGGATCGAGAAACAGCTCTCCCGATCTGTAGCCTATGGGGGTTCTTTCGAAATGATAGGGAAGTATCATCATAGCACCGGCGTAACCCGTCTTCGCAAGGTTTTCGGGAAACCACCTCAGGTAATCGAGGTTCTTTTCCCCCCTTCCATGAAAGAAGAGAACAGTCCCCTTTCTTCCTCCTTTGTAAAGGTATAGAGGAAGATCTCCGTTCTCTGAAAAGCCACTCGGATAGTTGGACTTCAGAATTATTCTCGAGCCTTTATCGCTATCGGATCTCTCTATTATTTCTGGATGATCGGAATAACGTCTTGCAAAAACCACATTCTCCATTTACTTCTACCTCAACAAAATTATATAATAATTCGATAAGCTAACCTGTACCCTTGGGAGGAATCAATGAACACTCTAGCAGTTGCAGTAGCTATCGTTGTCTTAATTGTATCTCTAAAGATCCTCAAAGACATTTCCTTGTCGCTTTTGATCTCGGTCATTGGTCTTGGTATTGTGCTAATGATCTCCCCGGCAAACTATCTTAGCGCGTTCGTTGAAGAGATTACAGACTGGGAATTCTGGAAGGTTATCATTACAGTCTTCTCGATTTATCTCATGGGAGAAACAATGGACAAGAGTGGCAACTCTTCAAGGTTTGTGAAAGCCGTTGAAAGGCTTTTCCCCGAGCCAAGAGTCTCGATAGCCCTTATGCCGGCAATAATCGGTCTTCTTCCAATGCCTGGAGGGGCGATGTTTTCTGCTCCAATGGTGAAAGATCTGGCAAGGGCCGATCCCACGATTTCCAATGAAGACGGACTAGTGTTCAATTACTGGTTCAGACACGCGATGGAGTTTTTCTGGCCGCTCTATCCAGCCCTCGTAATTGCCTCGGGGATATCTAGAATCAGTTTGAACACACTGGTAATATGGCTAATGCCCATTGGGGCCGTTGCGCTTGTTGCGGGCTATCTACTTATGATTCGCAAACCTATTAGAATCCGTTACAGCCATTTCGCGATGAGAGAGCTTATTATCAGCGCGTGGCCGATTATCGCCGTGATCGTGCTTGTAATTCTCAATCAGCCAGGGTGGCTGGCAGTTCTGGGAACCTCGATAGTATATATGCTTATAAACAAAAACAAGAAGAAGGTTCTCGTTTCTTCTTTGAAATACAAGACTTTCATTCTTCTTCTAACAGTATTCTTCTACAAGAACCTCGTTGAGACCGTCGGGATTCCACAATCTATGGGTTCGGAACTTACGGCCTGGTCGATTGCACCGCTGACTCTCGTAGTACTTCTGCCCTTTCTCATGGGATTCATGACTGGGGTAACTCAGGCCGGCGTCGGACTCAGTCTTCCACTGATTCTAAGTATGGGCAACGGTTATGGTACACTCTCTACAACGATTCTCGCCTACACTTTTGCAGTTGTGGGAGTTCTTGTTTCACCAGTCCATCTCTGCCTAGTATTGACGAGCGAATACTTCAAGGTAGAGTATCCAAGAATTGTGAGGAGAATTGCCGTTGCCACTTTGCTATCAATAACGGCAAGTGTAGTTGTCTTTGTACTCCTTAAGTCAACTTGAATTAACACAATTCCGGAGCTTTGTAGGGTATACTGTTACTTGCTTCAAAGATGACTGGAGGTGAGAATAGTTGAAAGAATACTCCGTTGTCCTATCGAACGTGACGAAGGTCTTCGATAACTCCTTTACAGCTGTGGACAACGTTTCTCTTAAGATAGAACAGGGTGAGTTCTTCTCTCTTCTTGGGCCCTCCGGTTGCGGAAAGACAACTATTCTAAGAATGATAGCCGGGTTTGAGGACCCTACCTCCGGCAATATAACTCTCAATGGCAAGAACATAATTGGAACTCCTCCCAACGAACGAGAAGTAAATACCGTCTTTCAAAATTACGCACTCTTTCCTCATTTGAGTGTTTTTGAGAACATAGCCTTCAGCCTGAGACTCAGGAAGGAACCCGAGAATGAAATCCGGCGCAAGGTTAAGGAAATGATAGATCTTACCCGCCTCAACGGACACGTTGAAAAGATGCCCTCACAGCTCTCCGGAGGTCAGAAACAACGCGTGGCGATCGCAAGAGCCCTTGTGGGAAACCCTGCCGTGTTGCTGCTTGATGAACCTCTCGCCGCACTGGACGCAAAGCTTAGACAGCACATGCTCGTTGAGCTTGACACGATACATGATGAAGTGGGGATCACCTTCATATATGTGACTCATGATCAGAGCGAAGCCATGTCGATTTCCGACCATGTGGCCGTGATGAACGATGGAGAAATTATTCAGCTGGGGACTCCCTTCGAGGTCTACGAGAGCCCGGTGAATGCTTTTGTTGCTAATTTCATTGGAGAGACGAATTTCTTCACCGGGAACGTCGAGAAAGTAGAATCCGAATACTTCCTGCTGGTTACCGAGAGATTCGGAAAAGTCTGGTTCTACAAGGATATGGAAGTAAGAGAGGGGCAGGAAATACAGGTCTCATTGAGGCCCGAGAAGGTGAAGATTACAAAGGACAAACCCGTTGTCCCCGAAGGCGCCAAGCTCAACGTCTTGAAGGGAGTGGTCGACGAGACCATTTATCTTGGAAACCAGACGAAGTACACCGTAGCTATCGGCGAATACTATATGAAAGCGTTCAAGCAGCATGTTAGATATCTGCTAGACGAAGTTATCATCTCCTGGAAAGATGATGTCTTTGTCTGGTGGTTCGCAGATGATAGCTACGTTCTTAGGGAAACGGGCGGTGTTCCAGTTGAAGAGTAATCGGAATCTGGCCGGATTCCTCGTTTCGATGCCTGGAGTTCTCTGGTTGACGGTTTTCTTTCTGATACCATATTTCATCATCATACTGTACAGTTTCCTGACGTCGGGAATATATGGTGGAGTTGAGCTTCCATTCACTTTGGAAAGCTACACTAGGATGCTGGGTAACGCAGGGTACTGGCAGATACTTTGGAAGACTGTTTGGATTTCTCTGGTTGCCACCGTGATTTGCCTGGGAATCGGTTTGCCGACTGCCTACTTCATAGCGACATCGAAGAGAAGCAACCTCTACCTCACTCTTGTTATCGTTCCTTTCTGGACCAACTTCCTCGTAAGGATATTCGGCTGGATGGTCATTCTGGGCAGAAACGGGGTTATTAACTCTTTTCTGCAGCTGTTCGGTCTTGAAGAGCCTCTTACTCTAATGTATACAACAGGGGCGGTGATCCTTGTCATAGTGTATATGTATCTCCCCTATATGATTCTTCCTCTTTATAGTGCAATAGAGAAGTTCGACTTCCGGCTTATTGAGGCTGCAATGGATCTAGGAGCGAAGAGAACCGAGGCCATCTTCAAGGTTCTTATTCCTTCCATTAGAGGAGGCATTATAGCGGGAATCATTCTAGTTTTCATTCCCGCTCTCGGCTCATACGCGATTCCCGATCTGGTCGGCGGAACGGATGGAGCTATGCTCGGAAACCTTATTGCAAGACAGCTTACTGTGGCAAGAGACTGGCCGTCTTCCTCGGCGATCTCAATGATCTTCCTGCTGATATCTACGTTGGGCCTGCTGGTCTACATGAGAATAAACAAGGTACAGAATAAGAGGCGGCTTACGATCCGCGAAAACTATATGAGAGAGGAAGAGATCTGATGGAGACAAAGAAGGTTATTGGAAGACGTAGATTCTCCATGACGATCACAACGCTGGCCTTCGTCTTTCTCTATTTGCCGATCGTGGCGCTTATTGTACTCTCTTTCAACAGCGCAAGACAGGGAGTTACTTGGACGGGCTTCACCCTGAAGTGGTATTCCGAGTTGTTCAGACAGGCAGATGTCTGGAGGGCATTTCTCAATACGGTAATAATCGCATTGACCTCTTCTCTGGCCGCCACAGCGATAGGAACGTTCTCAGCTATGGCTCTCTACTGGTATCAGTCAAGGCTGAAGGGTTATCTGGGCATTCTTGTGTACACGCCTCTGATAATCCCGGACATTTTGATGGGAGTCTCGATGCTGATCTTCTTCGTCGCCGTCGGCGTTCCTCTTGGCCTTTTTACGATCTTCGTGGCACACGTTACTTTCTGTGTCTCTTACGTTACCGTAACGGTTATGACCAGACTTGAAGACTTCGACTATTCTGTGGTTGAAGCTGCAAGAGATCTTGGAGCCAAAACCCATGAGGTCTTCAGAAAAGTGATCGTTCCAATTATCATGCCCGGAATCATCGCCGGTTTCCTGCTCAGTCTCACTCTGTCAATAGACGACTTCGTAATAACATTCTTCGTCGCCGGCCCGGGATCTACAACACTGCCTTTAAAGATCTATTCAATGATTAAGTTCGGGGTCTCCCCGGTAATAAACGCGCTTTCCACACTGCTTCTGGTTGGTACTATGTTTATTTCCTTCTTTGGAAGCAGATTCAGAAAGCTAATCTTCTAGGAGGTGGGATTATTGATTAAGAGATTTACCATTACAGCTGTTGTGCTTCTGGTTGCCGCGCTGATGCTAGGTCAGGGAAATCTGATCATCTACGGCTGGTCGGATTACATACCAGATGAGGTTATCGAGGTTTTCTCTCAGGAGTACGGCATTAGAGTGACTTATGACACTTACGATTCAAATGAGACGATGTTTGCAAAGCTCAAAGCAGGTGCCCGCGGCTACGATCTTGCTATGCCTTCGGCCGATTACACAAGCATAATGATCAAGGAAGAGATGCTGCTCACGATAGACAAGTCGCTGGTCCCCAATCTTGCCAATATTGATCCCAATGTCATAGAAAAGATGTATTACGACCCCAACAACAACTTCAGCATCCCCTATATGGTAGGAACAACGGGAATTGCTGTCAATACGAAGTACATCAAGAGTTATCCGAGGTCGTGGAAGATCTTCGAACTGCCTCAACTTCAGGGAAAGATGACAATGCTCGACGACATGAGAGAGGTCTTTGGGGCCGCCTTGAAGTATCTCGGATACTCGGTCAACACGACCGATGTCAGTGAGCTTCAGGAAGCAAAGAACCTAATCCTGAACTGGAAGAGAAATATCGCCAAGTTTGATAACGAGCTCTTTGCCAAAGGAATAATCTCCGGTGAGTTCTGGGTAGTCCACGGATACGGAGAAAACATCTTCTATGAGGCAACCGAAGAAGAGCTTAAGGACATCGATTTCTTCATTCCCTTTGAGGGCAGTACGATGTGGATCGACAGTTTCGTTATTCTAAAAGGCTCGAATAACGTTGAGAACGCTCATCTGTTCATAAACTTCATTCTGAGACCCGAGATAGCGGCTATGATCTCAGACTATCTACTTCTTCCCTCTCCAAACGTGCCTGCTAGAGAGCTTATGGAGGAAGAGCCCGTCTACACCTTTGAAGAAATGGAAAACACCGAATTGATCAAAGATCTCGGGCCGGACCTTAGACTTTACAACACTCTGTGGAACGAGATTCGTTTCGGTCTCTAGTGTGGATACTCTGAAGATTCTTTGGGAGTCACATATCTTTGATAGTTTGCGTTGACCTGTGCTAGACTCTACAGGTCATGGAATTTGAAGAGGTGGTTCATGATTTCCATTGCAGATTTCGGAAGCAAGCTCACCAATAACATATCGAAAGTGATAGTAGGCAAAGAACCTATTATCGAGAGAGTTCTCGCAGTCCTTCTAAGCGGCGGCCACGTCTTGATAAACGATGTACCCGGAGTTGGGAAGACGATGTTGGCCAGAAGTCTGGCCATTTCCCTGGGACTCGATTTCAACAGACTGCAGTGTACTCCCGACCTTCTCCCAGGAGACGTTACGGGCATCAGTATTCTTAACCTCAAGACCAATGAGTTCACATTCAGAAGGGGGCCGGTTTTCACCCAGATTCTTCTCATCGACGAAGTGAACAGAACAACTCCGAGAACGCAATCTGCCCTACTCGAAGCTATGGCAGAGAGACAAGTCACAGTAGACGGCAAGACCTTCAATATGGAGCATCCCTTCTTCGTTATTGCGACTCAAAATCCCGTCGAATTTGAAGGGACTTTCCCTCTTCCCGAAGCTCAACTGGATAGATTTTCCATATCTTTGACAATGGGCTACCCAGGCGAAGAAAGCGAGAAGAGTCTTCTTAAGGGAATCTTTCGGGAGCATCCGATAGCTTCGTTAGGATCTGTTTCCAATTGCGAGGAGTTGAACGAAGTCCTTCGGCTGGTCAAAGAGGTCGCAATTGAGGACTCCCTTCTCGGGTATATTGTCTCCATTGTCAATGCAACAAGAAGACACAAAGATGTTCAGCTAGGCTCTAGCCCAAGAGGTTCAATCGCTTTGATGGAAACCGCCAGGGCTCTAGCCGGACTGAGAGGCAGGGATTACGTCATTCCCGACGATGTAAAGGAAGTGGCTCCAGATATTCTCTCTCACAGAATTATGATCAAGCCAGAAGCCCGTCTCATGAGGAGATCCAGCAGAGAAATCGTTCTTGACATCGTCGAGTCTGTACCGATCCCTATAGACTATGAAGAGGCTTGAACTCGAGGAGATAAACTCGAAAGGAAAACCGCTAATAATAATGACGGCAGTTTCCATTTGCTGGTCGATATTGTTCTTCAACGCGTATTCGGCAACATTCCTCACTCTCTCGGCAATTGTATGGCTCTATTACTGCATCACAAGAGCGACTATAAGAAAGCTAGTTATCAGTCGTTCCCCGGATAGAGAAAGGCTTTTCTCCGGTGAATCTCTCACTGTTGAATACACAATCGAAGGTGGCTCTCTGGTATCTCTTAACTGTACTATATTTCCTGTCATAAGAGCGGAGAGAGAATACCTTGGATCCGAGGAGAGTTCAGTAATCCTTTCTTCGGACAATAACTCCGTAGTAGAAACTAGGCTGACTTTCAGGAAGCGAGGTAAGAAAGATATATCGCGTGTAGTTCTCATTTCAAGAGATACGCTTAGGTTTTTCTCGCACACTGCAACATATTCGGCAGTCGAATCCGTTCTTGTGCTTCCAAGAGTCCTGAATCTCGATTCCTTTCCCCTGAGACTCAGAGAACTCCTTCCAGGTAAGCGGAGCGATTTCCAGTTGATGGAGGACCCGGTCGATTTCAAGGGTATTAAGGAGTATGAAAGAGAGCCTCTTAACAGGATCCACTGGAACGCATCTGCCAGGCTCGGAAAACTCATGAGCAAGGAGTTTGGCTACACCGCCGTTAGCAAAACCCTGCTCTACCTCGACCTCAACCTTTCAAAGGAGATATTCGCCCGCGATGTGTGGGAGAAAATCAGAATCGACTATGAAGAGATCGCAGTCCAGCTTGCTCTTGGTCTTGTCAGGTTCTCATATGAAACTGGAGGAAGTATAGGACTCGTAGTTGTCGGTGAGAAGATACTTAGGCTGAGCGATTCGGGCCGAGACTGGACAGACTTCGCCGAAGCGCTCTCCGAAAGTAAAGGCAGTGATCAGGGCCCCCAGCTTCCAGATGTTCTGGAAGGAGATCTTGAACGCTTCGATCCCTCAACTACGGTCGTAATAGTCTCGCTTTATCTCGGAGAGGAGATCCTGCCGCATCTGCTTAAAGCAAGGTCACACTCTAGCCGTGTAGTTGTTATTATTGTTCCGTTCAATCCCAGAGAACCGTGGACCAAACGTACTATCTCTTACCAAATGCTTCCCAGAACTATCGAAGAGCTCAGAAGGCGTGCCGCCCTTCTTGAACAGGAACAGATAATCGTACGTGTCGTAGGGGACAATCAGTCGATCCAGGAGGTGCTGATCGATCTTGAGAATCGATAGAACCTCGCTGACGGGGGCCGCTACAGTCTTTTTGATCTGCTTCGTGCAGTTGTTCTTCGCTGGAGGAGCCGTTTTTGCCGTCTGTCTTGCTGGACTTGTAGCCTTTCTCTTTTACCTCGGACGAACAAAGACGGGGTGCAGCGTCTACTTGCTTCTTCCAATCCTGCTATTCACAACAACTATTCTGTTGTTTGGAGTTTTGAGAAGCGGTTTAGCTCTTTCGGTTTCCGCACTGGGAGCTATGGCAGGAATCGTTCTCTCGATGGACAGAAACGAATACATCTCAGTTGCAGGAGTCTTCATTGTGGGAGTTTCTCTTTCGGTTAGTCCCGTTCTACACCACACTGGAGCCTATGTCACTCTGATATTGATATTCGTAAGACTGCTTCTAATACCGAAGGCACCAAGAGTCTTCCTTACTCTAGCGGTCCTTCTTCCTCTGCTGACCATAGCCCTTCTGGGCGATTACAGAGGAGGGTTGATTCCTTCAGCAAACAGAGCCGCTGTCTCTGAGGTCTCAGAAAGCGAGATAGAGTCTTCGAGAGACGAGGAGCAACCTTCATTCTTCTCTGAAGAAGCAGAATCTTCAATGGCACAGAGAGCCGACGGCGGTTTTGAAATCGCTATTCCAGAAGAGGTCCCCGAAGTCGGCTTCATAGATTCTATCTTTCTCTTTGGGTTCTACACAATCATCCTGATTCTCGTGATTTCAGTGGCAAGGAAGGCTCTGAGAGAATTCAAAGGGTGGGTACGACTTGTTCCGCCTCTTATGATATTGGTATCTGTAGTTGTAGTTCTTGTCGGGGGTTTCATGTATCTAAGATCGTTACCTCTTTCAGAAGATATCGTATTTGGAACAGGCGGTATCTCCAGCGATCTTTCAACTTCTATGCCTTCCTCTGGAGGGGAAGTTGCTCGGCAGGAGGAAGGCGAGCCTCCGTCTGTAGAGACTGCCAGTGCCGGGCTGTCGTTCTACTTGATCCTAAGAGTTGCCACCCTCACCGGTATAGCCCTTCTCTCGGCGGCTCTTGCCTACATGGTATTCTTTATCACTAGAAGACGCCAGATGAATCCTTCGACGCCTGAGGCAGAAGAACCAATCGAGGAGGAAGTGCATCGCATTGTAACCGAACTCCCCGCATATGAAGAAGGGAAGGAGTTCATAATATCAGCTTATCAATGGCTCAGAGAAATGTACTTTAGCGATTATCGTCAGCTGACTCCGTATGAACTGGTCTGGCAAACAAAGGGCATAACAAAAAGTCTGTTGACCAAACTGACAGCGATATATGTTCCTGTCAAGTATGGAAATCGCGATCCGGAAAGAACCAGCTGCGAGAAATTCGAAAGACTTTTCTTGGAACTAATTAAATCGCTGGAGACGGCTATCAATGGCATGTAAAAGATTTTACGGATTTAGTTTTGGTGATTGTTTCAAAGACAAAATGCCTGAATATTAGAAATAGTCAAATTAATCTTGCGGTCAACTTGCATTTTATTCGAAAGTCTGTGTTATAATCAATCTGTCCAAAGGACACTATCGCTTTGCAAGTGGTGCAAGGTAGTTTTAAGGAGGAACATTTAGGTATGACAGGAACAGTAAAGTGGTTCAACGGAACAAAAGGTTATGGATTCATTACTAAGGATGACGGTGGGGATGTTTTCGTTCACTTTTCAGCTATTGAGATGGACGGTTTCAAGACCCTTGACGAAGGACAGAGAGTCGAATTCGATGTTGAAGACGGTCCAAAGGGTCCTCAGGCAGCAAAAGTTAGAATTGCGAAGTAATCGATTGTCCATATAGGAACCGGATCGCCCGCTTTTAGCGGGCGATTTTTTTGTCGCTCTCCCTTATGATCATCTGACTAATCATTCATCCTTGTGCTAACATATCAATAATCAAACTAAACAACGGGAGGAAATGATGGACTCCAGATCAATGAATCTACTTGACGGAACCATGTTCTTCAGTGCCTTCTCTTCGGGTGCTACGGCTGTTATCAAGGAGCAAAACTATCTGAACAAGATAAACGTCTTCCCGGTCGCAGACGGTGACACCGGAACTAATCTCGCCTCAACGATGAAGTATATACTTGAGCTCACCTCTGTCTCCAAATCGATAGGCAAGACGACCAGATCAATCGCTGATGCTGCTTTAATGGGTGCGAGGGGAAATTCAGGAGCGATTTTTGCCCAGTACATGCATGGGCTCAGTACTGCAATAGGAAATCGTGAAAGCATAGACAGGCAGACTTTCGCACGAGCGGCTCAAGAAGCAATATCCTACGCTTATAACGCAATGGTTACTCCAGTTGAAGGAACTATGCTGACCGTTATGAAAGACTGGGCCGATGCTCTCAGTACTATTGACGGTTCCGACAAATCGCTGCTTGAAGTGATAACTCAGTCGCACGCAGTCGCTCAGAAGTCGCTCGAGGAAACCCCTGAGAAACTCTCCATACTGAAAAAGGCCGGCGTAGTCGATGCCGGCGCAAAGGGCTTTGTTGCCTTCATCGAAGGGATCAAAACCTTTCTAAGCGGCAAGGGTGTGAATCTCGAAGATGAGATAATCCCTGATGTTGAGCTAAGAAGTCACGTTCACATCGACGAAGGGAACATTGAGAATAGATTCTGTACTGAAGCGATAATTGAAGGTACTAAACTAAATATCGAAGGAATTAAGTCAATCATTAGCGAATCTGGAGACTCCGCTCTTGTTGCCGGCACCGAGAGCAAAGCAAGAATTCACGTTCACACAAATGAACCGGCAGAGTTGTTTTTTAAACTGAAGGATTTTGGAAATGTGACTCAGCAGAAGGTTGACGACATGGAGATGCAGTATAGAGTTAGCCAGAAACGGAAATACCCAATCGCTCTCGTAGTTGATTCGGTATGCGATTTGCCGAAGGAAGTGATAGACTACTACCAGATTCAGATGGTTCCTCTTTATCTGAACTTTGGTCAAAGCCAGTATCTGGACAAGATAACCATGAAGGCCGATCAGTTCTATTCTTTGCTCGATTCCGCAGATGAATACCCCGTTTCAGCACAACCTGGTATGAACACTCTCCAGAATCTTTACCACTTTCTAGGAACTCACTATGACTCAATAATCGCCATTCATGTCTCAGACAAACTCAGTGGCACGTGGAACGCAAGCACCAAAGCCGCCGAAAAACTAAAGAAGAAGATCAGTGTTATCAACTCCCGCCATGTTTCCGGATCGATCGGCCTGCTCGCACTGAAGGCCGCCCGGATGATCGAAGAAGGGAGTGTCCACGATGATATCGTCGAGACGATCGAGTCCCTGACAAAAAACACAAGGATCTTCGTAAGCGTCAATACTCTCAAATACATGGTGAAAGGCGGGAGGGTAAGCCCCGTTCTTGGACTTGTGGGAAAGGTGATGAATTTGAAGCCAATAGTCTCAGTTGACAGAGAAGGCAATTCAAAGCTTTATGGAAAGGCCTTCAGCAAGTTGGGCAATATGAAGAAGATACTTGGATTCGTCGAGGAGCTGAACAGCAAGTGCAACGTTGTCTCATACAATATAACCCATGCCCACGCTCATAAAACGGCAAAGGCTTATGAAGACAGTCTGACCAAACTGCTCGGCAGGAAGCCTGAATACATAATGGAGGTCTCTCCCGTTGTCGGCATCAGCGCGGGAGTTGGAGCTATAAGCGTTTCAGTTCTTTGCAAGAGCGACACATGGGCCCCCGATGTAAGAATCAAGTGAGGTGCAATGATGGCATATGTGATCCTTTTCAATGCTTTAGTCGTAGTCGCCTACATGTCTGCATTCTTCGTAATCGGGACAGCGAAGAAGGATAACTCTGTCGTAGACATCGGCTGGGGTGCCGGGTTCGTTGTGGTGGCCTTTTTCACGCTCTTCGTGTATGGTGAGTTCAACGCCAGGCAGATAATCACAACCACGCTGATCACATTCTGGGGAACGAGGCTGAGTACCCACATATTCAGAAGGAATTGGGGACGGGGAGAGGATTTTCGCTACTTACAGATGAGGGAGAAATGGGGAGACAAGGTACTTGTAAGATCCTTCCTTCAGATTTACATGCTCCAGGGGTTTTTCATGTTAATAATATCGTACTCCGTCATGTTGATAAATAGCCATTCAGGCCGGGAATTTGGGCTTGCCGATATACTCGGCATTTTGATATGGGCCTCCGGGTTTGCTGTCGAATCGATCGCCGATGCTCAGCTAAAGGCTTTTGTGAAAACCAAGAAGCCGGGAGAGGTTATGACTGGAGGACTGTGGAGGTACTCTCGGCATCCAAACTATTTCGGAGAAGCCGTGCAGTGGTGGGGCATTTTCGTGATTGCCCTTTCTATCGATGGCGGACTTTGGGCTATCATAAGTCCGATAACCATAACCATACTGTTGAGATTCGTCTCGGGGGTACCTTATCTGGAGAGGAAGTACAGAGATTACCCTGCTTTCAAAGAGTACTTGAAAGAGACCAACGCCTTCATTCCCTGGTTCCCACGAAAGAAGTAGCGTGATTGACATGGAAGTTGTTTACTCCGCCATCTTCGCTTATCTAGTAGGATCTATTCCAACAGCGTTTCTTTTTGGGAAGATTCTCTATGGGTTTGATATAAGAAAGCAGGGCACAGGAAACATGGGCGCCTCAAATATGGTGGCCGTTAAAGGCTGGAAGATTGGCATACTAACAGGGGCAATTGACTTCATGAAGGGAATGGGCACGATTCTTATAATCAAAGGGCTCTCAGCTCATTGGACATATCAGATGCTCTTCATTGCGGCAAGTTTCGCGACAATCGGCCACATGTATCCCATCTTTCTGAAGTTCAGGGGTGGTAAGGGAACTGCCACATTGGCCGGTGGCCTCGTAGGTCTTGATTACCAGGTCGCGCTGATCTGTATGGTCATACTTCTCGCTTTTATCGCGATTACGGACTACGCGGCTCCGGGTGTTATCGCCGTCTCTTCAGTAATGATCTTCCTTTTCAGAATCTTCGGGTACAGATGGGGAATATCTCTTCTGCTGATACCCATTGCAGTGATTATGATAGCTAGAAATCTCGAGAATATCCAAAGGATTTTGCGGGGAGAAGAACCGGGGCTGAGAGCGCACATAAGAAAGAAGAGAGAGGGCCCGCAACGGGGAGCCTAAAGGTAAATGTTTTCAGATACCCAGGTACACCTTCCGTACTTCTTCGCTTTCGAGCAATTCTTTTGCCGGTCCTTGAAGGGTAATCCTTCCCGTTTCAAGGACGTAAGCGAATCTTGATATCTCCAACGCCTTTGCTGCGTTTTGTTCTACGAGTAGAATCGTCACGCCTTTCGAATTCAATTCATGAATCGCTTGAAAAACCTCTTCGACGACAATCGGCGCTAGACCAAGTGAAGGTTCATCCATCATAATCAGATCTGGGTTTGCCATAAGACTGCGGCCTATCGCCAGCATCTGTTGTTCTCCACCAGAGAGCGTCCCGCCCAGTTGCTTAAGTCTCTCTCTCAGTACCGGGAAGAGGGATAAAACCGTATCGAAGTTCGCTTCGATTTCCGATTTGTCTTTTCTGTTGTATGCACCCATTAGAAGGTTTTCCCTAACCGTAAGATTCGAAAATATTCTTCTTCCTTCAGGCACGAGAGATATTCCTCTTCTTGCTGTTCTAGCGGCACCAAGTCGGTTTATGCTATTCCCTCTGAACGATACGGATCCTCCGGATGGTCTTATCAAGCCGCTGATAGCTCCAAGCGTTGTGCTCTTGCCGGCTCCGTTTGAACCGATTATTGTCACAATACTGCCTTCTTCTATGGAGAGGGTAATACCCTTAACGGCTTTAATAACTCCATAGGAAACCTGAAGTTCTTCTACAGTGAGGATTTCACTTCCCAAGGGTAACCCACTCCCTTCCCAGATAGGCTTCGATAACCTTCACATCCTTCTGAACAAAGGCGGGATTTCCTTCACTAATCGTCCTCCCATGGTCTAGAACCATGATTCTCTCACATAGACCCATCACAAGCTTCATGTCATGCTCTATGAGCAATACGGTTAAGCCAAAGTCGTCCCGGATTCTCCTTATGGTATTCACCAGGCCAATTGTCTCCGAGGGATTCATTCCGGCGGCCGGTTCGTCTAGAAGGAGTAGAGTTGCACCCGTAGCCATGGCTCTTGCAATCTCAAGAAGTCTTTGTGAACCATAAGGAAGAGAGCTAGATTTCTCGTCTGCATGTCCGTCAAGATCAAAAACGCTCAAGAGCTCCACCGCCTTAGATCTCATTTCACTTTCCTTTTGCGAATAGCCGATTCTTGAAACGCTCTTGAAGAACCAGCTCATAGCCTCTCCATTGCTGGCAATAGTATGATGCTGAGACACCATAACATTCTCGAGAACTGTGAGATCCTTGAACAATCTTATATTCTGAAAAGTCCTGGCAATTCCATTTCTGGTAATTCTGTCCGGCGGCAGTCCCGTTATCTCTTTCTCCTTGAATAGAACTCGCCCCTCTGTTGGCCTGTAATGGCCGGTAATCATGTTGAATACTGTCGTCTTACCGGCTCCGTTAGGTCCGATAAGCCCGAATATCTCTCTTTCCTTTACCTCAAGACTTACCTCTCCTATGGCTGTGAGTCCTCCAAACTTCATCGTAATATTATCTAGAGTCAAAAGGCTCATTTCTTTTCTCCTCTCCTGAAGATCGAGACGAGCCCCTCCCAGGAGAACTCGCTCCTTCCCATTATTCCTCTGGGCCAGAAGATCATTATTATTACAAAGAGGCCGGAGAAAACAAGCATTCTCATCCCGCTCATCCCCACGATTTTGAAGCCAAATAGATTCATGGGACCTTCTAGGAATCGCAGCCATTCGCTCAAGAATGCGAATAGCGCACCCCCTATAATCGCTCCTGTTATGCTCCCCAGACCTCCAAGCACGATCATTATCAGCACATTGAATGTGAGAAGGATGCCAAAAGTGTTTGTTCTGGGATCTATTGTGCTTAGCCAGTGCCCGTACAGAGAGCCTGAGATACCCGCAAAGAACCCTCCTACTACAAATGCCATCAGTTGATGTTTAAAGACGTTGATACCCATAGCCTGAGCCGCTACTCTATCTTCTCTAATAGCTCTCAAGGCCCTTCCAAAGGTGCTGTAAGAAAGACTCATCACACATGCGACTGTCACGAGTAGCCAACCCCATGCCCACCAAACATTTGAGTAATCGGGAAGTGCCTTCAAACCGAGTGCCCCGTTAGTGATCGAATTGAGATTGAGAGCGAAGATTCTTATTATCTCGGAGAAACCGAGAGTTGCAATAGCAAAGTAGTCACCGGTGAGCCTAAGAGATGGCCATCCGATGAAGAAGGCGAACAATGCAGCAACCAAACCCGCAATTATCGTCGCCCAGAAAAATGGGATCTGGATCGAATTTAGGGGCCAGATCAGCTTCTCGATTAGAAAAGTCATCTCCTTCTGCTGGGGAGAGAGAGTCAAAAGGGCCGAAGTGTATGCACCAAGTGCAATGAAGCCGGCATGCCCAAGGGAGAAGACACCAGAAATGCCATTGACAAGTGTGAGGCTTACCGCCATTATTCCATATATTCCGATTAGAGTTATTATTCTCGAATAGTAGCTGTTCAGCAGTTCCTGCGAGAGAAACAAGAGAAGCGCTATCACCGGCAGGGCAGACAGCGTGAGTAGAGTCTTGGTCTTTTTCGACATACCAGTCACACCTTCACTATTTCCGGTTTACCCATGAGCCCTGAAGGCTTCACAGAAAGGATAACAATCAGAATAATGAAAGCGAATGCGTCCCGGTAACCTGCTGCTCCAGGCATTATCCCGACCATCATTACTTCGGTTATTCCAAGTATCAGCCCACCGAGCACCGCTCCCGGTACCGACCCTATCCCGCCAAAAACGGCGGCGACAAACGCCTTCATTCCAGGTATGAATCCCATGTAAGGCCACACCTGTGGATACCTGATCGCCCAGAGTATGCCACCAATTCCCGCAAGCGCCGAACCTAGAGCAAACGTCATTCCAATCACTTTATCAACATTCACGCCCATTAACGACGTTGTCTGGATATCTAGAGAAACGGCTCTCATCGCCATCCCAACTTTCGTCTTGAAGATGAACCACCAAAGAAAGACCAGTGCTATTGCAGCAACGATTAGCGTTATGAGGGAGATGACGGGGAATCTTATTCCTCCAACTATCACTTCTCTGCCGTACTTCATCTCGATCTGGCCACCGATTATTATCATCTCGTTCAAAGACTGAGGGAAGATGGTTCTGAAGGATCTGGGAATACCCGAAAAGATGACGACGGCAAGGCTTTCGAGGAAGAAAGAGACCCCGATTGCAGTTATTAGCGCAGATATTCTCGGTGCATTCCTTATCGGCTTGTAGGCGATCCTGTCAACCGTGAATCCAAGAAGTGCCGCACAAGAGATCGCGAATACCGCGGCCAGATACCACGGTAGCTGCGCCAGGGTCACAAAGAAAAACGCGAAGTAGACAGCCATCATGAAGATATCTCCATGAGCAAAGTTGATCAANNCATCGTATAACCTATGGCTATCAATGCGTAGAGGGAACCAAGGCTGAGACCGTTGACAAAGTTCTGTAAGAGAGTCTTAGGATCCAAGTTCACACCTCCGGCCGATTGGAAAGAGAAAGAAGAGGGCGGGGCCGATTAAAGCCCCGCCTGCTCTATGGATTGATCGTTGTATCGTACACGAACTTCCCGTCTTCGATCCTTACAATCGCTACGGACTTTATCGCATCGCCATTTTCATCAATCGTGATTATCCCCGTCACGGCAGGAAAATCCTTTGTCTGTCTAACGGCCACGGCAATGGCTTCTCTATCTGTGCTCCCCGCACGTTCTATTGCGTCCCTTACAACGAGATAAGTATCAAACCCGAGGGCAGTGAATGTTCCTGGTGCTTCGCCGTACTTCGCAGTGTACGCTTCGACAAAGAGCTTTGCATTCTCAGTCAGCGCAGGGCTTCCGGCATCGTAGTGAGTGGTGAAGTACAAACCGTTGACTGCATCTCCTCCGATTTCAATCGTCTCGGGAACGGCCGCGCCGTCACCTGCGATTATCGGTTCGTAAAAACCCAGTTGCCTTGCCTGGATGGCAATAAGGGCTATCTCTTGATAGTATCCGGGAATGAAGAAGGCACCGGCTCCTTTGAAAATAGCATCTGAGATCTGAGCAGTGAAGTCCTGATCTCCAGATTTGTAATACTCGTAGAAAACGCTCCCCCCGAGCTCAAGTGCAGTCTCTTTGAAGTAATTCGCGAATCCGACCGCGTAATCCTGCTCAACGTCTACGAAGACGGCAACATTTTCTGCACCCATGTTGTTGAATGCAAGCAAAGCTGCCGCGACTCCCTGGAATGGATCGCTGAAGCAGACACGAGAAACATACTTCTTGTCTTGCGTTACGAGAGGATTAGTTGAACTTGGTGATACCATCGCGACTCCGTTCTCTTCTGCAACCGTTCCCCCTGCGATCGTGTTCGAACTTATCACCTGGCCGATAATCGCAACTACTTTTTCCTGTTCTATTGCGCGGCGGGCGGTGTTAACGGCCTGAACCTTGTCGGAGTTGTTGTCAAGCAAGACAATTTCGATCTTTTCCCCAAGTACTTCTGGAAAGAGCTCATTAGCGAGCTCGACACCCTGCCAAATCATCTGGCCAAAGGCGGCGACTCCACCCGTCATTGGAAGAATAGCTCCCACCTTGATTGAAGCAAGTGCTGACACGGAAAGAATTACGACTAAAAGAATTACAAAGAGTTTTCTCATACTTCTACCTCCTCCTGAAGTGGTTACAAGTGAATGAGACTAACCCAGTAAATGTAAGATCTCAACAAATCCCAGCAGGTGCCAAATTCAGAGTTCTAAGCTAATTATTCCCCCGAAAGTACGCCTAACTAGCTTGAACGAAGATATACGAGCTCTTGCATGTTGTACGAATACTACCACTAAAGACAATAAGGAAATATGAACAAGTGCAACAACGAAGCGAATTTTGGTAACATATCGAAGACATCGGGTGTAAGCGGATGTAGTCGCCTCTGAATAGACTTGACATTGCGACTTCTATATTACAGGGTTCAGCCAGCCTTTCCTCAGAATAACAACGGCCGCAACAAGAGCAATTACAAGATTGCTGATGAGCATTGCGTACCAGATTCCAGTGGTTCCAAGAGAGAGACCAAACATATATATCAATGGGAGACGGATAGCCCACAATCTTGAGATGTTAAGTACCATAGACTGCACAGTGTGACCTGACCCCCTCAAGGCCATATCAAATATGTTGTAACTAGCAAAGAAGGGTACCGAAAAGGAGACTATCCTGAAGTACTTCTCGCCTTCGATAAGAACGAGCGGGTCGTCTATGAAGAATGCGGTGACTTCCTTTCCGAAGAAGAATGTCCCTGTGCAGATTATTCCAACAATCAGCACATTTATTCCCGTCGCTTTCCATACAACTGAATAAGCATCATTCTTCCTTCCGGCCCCGAGATACTGCCCAACCATCGATGATGTTGCCTGAGATAGGCCAAATGAGAACATCGTTGCAAGCGATGTTATTCTGTTGCCTACACCGAGAGCGGCAGTTGCCACGGAGCCGAATCTGGCAACTATCGAAGTTATTATCAGAAAGGCAAGTGCCGTTATCGACTGTCCGGCCGAAGACGGCAGACCTATTCTCAGAACTCTAATAAGAGTATTCCTCCTTGGCCAGAGATCTTTCAACTGGACTTTGAACCCTCTCTTCCCCTTGAACAAAATGACTGTCGCAACTATTACTATAAGTCCTCTGGAAACAACTGTAGCAAGCGCCGCCCCAAAGACCTCAAGTCTCGGAAAGCCTATTCCGAAGATCAGAAGTGGGTCGAGTACTGCATTCATCGATACGGAAACTCCCATCAGATACATCGGGGTTTTCGTGTCTCCTATGGCAGTGAAGAGTGAGTTGAAGGTGAACATTGTGAAGGTAAACGGAGCTCCAAGGAAGATAGTTCTCATATAAGTATTTGTCACCGA
The DNA here is from genome assembly GCF_002432955.1 of Mesotoga sp. UBA5825. Lineage (NCBI taxonomy): Bacteria > Thermotogati > Thermotogota > Thermotogae > Kosmotogales > Kosmotogaceae > Mesotoga > Mesotoga sp. UBA5825. The sequence goes on from NZ_DJHG01000084.1 coordinate 19,493, forward strand.
GAGAAGCTCGGGTGGAATGCTGAGAAGCTTCAAGACCATTTCGGAAAAGACCGCTCCAAGAAGACCTACAACAACGGCAACAATGAAACTTATCGATATTACCTGTCCGGCGACATGAGAAGCCTCTTCTTTTCTGCCCGCTCCGATATTCTGAGAGACAAGTGCGAGCGCGGCTACGGCAAGTCCGCCACCGATAGAAATCAGAAGAAATATCGCTGGCCACGCAATCGTCGGTGCAGAGATCTCTACCTTCCCTAGTTTTCCAAGCCAGTAAGCATCAACCATGTTGTAGACTGTTTGAAATAACATGGTGATAACCGCTGGCCAGGACAATTTCAAGAGAGCGGCCATCATCTTCTCATTCAGTATATTGACTCGTTTCATGTTCACTCCTATGATTTCGAATGCGTACCAATTCATTTATAACATATTCGTTACGAAATACGAAGCGAAGCCGAGGTTAGAGGACGGTGGTCAGAGGTTTGAAGAACAACGAACTAGATGGAAATTGCGCGCCAGTGATACTTTTGCACGCCGCCCGTGGTAGGGGGTTGGTAAGA
>NZ_DJHG01000060.1:0-2973 GCF_002432955.1 Mesotoga sp. UBA5825
CTCGCCTTCTCGTGAGCGCAGCGAACGTCTCGACTATGCTCTTTCTCGATCGATCTTTGCGGCGAACCGTTGGCCACTGACAGATGAGGATTATCTTCATGGGAACGTCCATTGTGCCCAGAATTGCCCAGCAGTGCAACAGTGCTTTTGTCGAACTGGGGAATGGGGAAAGCTTTTTATTCGAGTTCGGCTAAGGCGTTTGTCAAATTAAGTCGTCGGCATCCCACCCTAACGTTTGGACAAGGTGTTTTTGCTCATATGCATGGAGACCCTGTCGGGAATCCTATTACTCTCTATTGTTTTGGCCCGCCTCAAAATCTGAAGCCTCCGCTGTAACTCTATGGGCCCTCCGGCGATGCGTACTCTCTTTTCGAGCGGCTTAGGCAGGACTGCCTTCTTCGTCAGCTTCAGAGCAAGGCTTCTTCTCAGAAGCCACATATGAAACGCAGTCAGCTGAGAAGTAGTATCATTGCATCAAAGAGATGTCTTGCGGAGGCAGGTTCCGCTCCTTTGAAAAGTCGATCACATCGCGAAGAAAGAGGGAAAGATCATGTTCATAACGGATAATGTGAACGTCCCCACCGAGCTTATTAGGGCCCAGGAGGAAGGCAGGCTCGTCGTCTTTGCTGGAGCCGGCGTTTCGATGGCCTCCCCCTCGAACATTCCCGGCTTTGTCGACCTTGCGAAAGCCGTCGCGAAGCGATACAAGCAGAAGTATTACGCGAGGCAGCAGAGAGTCCAGCCGCCCGACGTCTTTCTCGGAAGCCTGAACCCGAAACGGGAAGAAGAGGGCGTCCACGAAATCGTCAGGCAGATCATGAGTGAAGAGAGTTCCAAGCCATCGGAGCTTCACAGGCTGATCCCACTTCTATTCAAAGGCCCTCACGACCTGAAGATCGTTACGACCAACTACGACGCCCACTTTCTCACAACCATCAGGGAGTACAAAGACAGATATGCGGGTTTTGAAACCTTCAGAGCTCCCGCACTTCCAAGAGGCGACGATTTCAGGGGAATCGTCTATTTGCACGGAAACGTAGAGCAGGACGCAAGATGGTTGGTAGTTACCAACAGAGACTTCGGAAGGGCATATCTCACAGAGGGCTGGGCTAGAGACTTCTTGCGCGATCTCTATCTCTCCGACTACACGATTTTGTTTATAGGTTACAGCCACAGGGACACCATTGTTGATTATCTGGCCAGAGGTCTGGACATAAGGCAGTCAAACAGATACGCTCTCGTCAGCGCTAGCGATGCAGAGAGATGGAAGGAAATCAACGTAATCCCCGTTTCATACCCGCTCGTGCCCGAAGAAGCAACTGCCCATCTCGAGCTTCAAAAGGCACTCGAGAAGTGGACCTCTCTCGCAAGTTCTGACCTGAACTGTCATACCGAGAGAATCGGCAGGTTCGCATCCAAGAAGCCCGGCCAAGATAGGAAAGCAGACAGCTACCTGACATACTGCCTCAATCGTGAGGATCTCACGAAGGTCTTCTGCCGTTTTGCAAATGACTTCGACTGGGTGCGGTGGCTCGATTCAAGGGGACTTCTCGACAGCCTCTTCAATGAAGACGGCCCACTTGACGAGATTGAGAGAAACCTTGCCGACTGGTTCGTTAAGACAGCCTTCGAAAGTTCAGATCAGGAGCACCTTACCTTTCTGGTCTCAAGAAACTCTCCGCTGAACCCATATCTGGTCTCCTCAATCGTCCAGTATCTCGCTAATAATGAGATAGAGAAACCGGGCGACTTTCTGGCGGAATGGCTCAACCTGATTCTCAACAATTGGCACAAACACGACACACCCGATCAAGCTATGCTCGAAGCTCTGAAGAAGGTCGAAATAACTGAAAATCCCTGGATAATAACGAAGACAATTCAGAACTTCTTTTCTCTATCCCAGACGGGAAGAGAGGCAACGCTTTCTCTCTTCCACAGACAATACGACCTTGAACCCCTTGTAACGACTGATTGCCTGAAGAGGCTCTGGTCGGAACTGCTCGAACCGAACCTCGCCATCCTTTATGAAGACATACTGTCGATCCTTACCTCCCAGCTTATGAAAGCGGTCGCCGACATGTCTGTTTTGAACAGTACCTTGAGAGAGCACGACAGCATATGCGGCGCTAGGAAAGTAATCGAAGAGAGCGAAGGAGAGGCGGGGCCCGAATGGCTCCACATATTCATAGATATGATGAGAGACACTATCCTCTTCCTTATAAAAACCGATGACAAGAACAGGGAGTTCTATTACGAATGGTGGCGGAGATCCAAAGCTCCCATCTTGTGGAGAATCCTGTTGTACGCCGTATCGGAAGATCCATCATGCTCGGACGACTACCGTGTCGGGATCATTCTAGACAACGGGTGGCTGACTAATCCGGTACTGAGAGTGGAAATTGCAAAGATCATCAGAAACTCGCTTCGGGCAACTTCTATATCTCTCAAGAAAATGGTCGTTGAAACCATCGAAGCCGAAGCAAGCAAAGAGAGCAAAGCATCGGAACATAGCGATGGACTGAGACTAGATCCTCTTATCGAAGAGATTCTTTCAATTACTGAAGAGTTGCCAGTCGACTCCCCCGAAATAAGAAGGCTGATCGAAGCGCTTGAAGAGAAAAACAACGATCCCACCAGACAGTAATACGATAGCGCACTAACCGCAGCTTGAAGCAGAACCCGGCGAAGCATGCGGCATCAACTCCAAGCACAATCTGATGCCTGAGTTCTTTGTCGACAAGAGCGATACCGAGGGTGACCGTTATGATGTACCCAACAGTACTTTGCAGACAGCCTCGGAAATCCTGAAAACATTGAAATTGAGGAGTTGAAACGCTTGTTGTCTGACTTCCGAATTACTGCGGTATCGAACGCGAAAAATAAACAGCCCGGAGAATCCTCCCCGGGCCGGCAATCGACTGAGAACAGCTAGGTCTTCTTGCCCTTGTCCATATAAGCGACAAGGATCATGGC
>NZ_DJHG01000060.1:3078-3220 GCF_002432955.1 Mesotoga sp. UBA5825
TTTAGTGAAGCTAGCAGAGCCATGACCAGCACCACAACACCGGCGAGCATCAGTACCGTTCTTGACATAATGATCACCCCTCCTGTTTACAGGTATCTGGTAAAATCTTGACTCCATCTGCTATCGTGATTTTATCACAACT
>NZ_DJHG01000003.1:0-12428 GCF_002432955.1 Mesotoga sp. UBA5825
GTACTCTGCGATGACATGCTCGCTCCTGAGGGCTATGGAGAGATAATTGGGGCCTCTGAGAGAATATATGACCGAGACTTGCTTATTGAGAGGATTAACGAGTATGGTCTAGACGTTTCTTCTTATGACTGGTATCTTGATTTGCGCGATTATGGAACGGTCCCTCACAGCGGTTTTGGGATGGGTATAGAGCGTATCGTTGCCTGGATAGCAGGACTTGAGCACATCAGAGAAGCGATACCCTTCGCCAGAACCCTTTACAGAATTCATCCGTAGGAGGCGCTATGGAAGAAGAACGTTTTCTTACTCCAGGCAAGGTCCAAGAGGATAGTTCAATAAAGAGCCTCAGGCCGAAAAATCTTGGGGAGTATATTGGCCAATCGAAAATCAGGCGAAGACTTAGCATAGCAATTGAAGCAGCCAAGGTACGTCAAGAGGCCCTTGACCATGTTCTGCTTGCAGGCCCTCCGGGTTTGGGCAAGACCACCCTCGCACATATCATTGCGAACGAGCTGGGCTCGGAGATCTATGTCACATCTGGACCGGTTATTGAGAAACAGGGCGATTTGGCCGCTATCTTGACCGGGCTGGAGCGGGACGATGTTCTTTTCATAGACGAGATTCACCGGCTGAATAGAACCGTTGAAGAGATTCTTTACTCTGCTATGGAGGATTTCCAGCTAGATATTATGATCGGCAAGGGTCCCAGTGCCCGATCGATTCGTCTTGATCTGAACCCGTTCACCCTTGTCGGAGCTACGACGCGCAGTGGTTTCATAGGTGCGCCTTTGAGAAACAGATTTGGAATGATTCTAGAGATGGAGTTCTATCCCGATAAGGATTTGAAACAGATCATTATTAGATCGGCAGCGCTTCTCGGAACATCGATAAGAGAAGACGCGGCAATCCTTCTTGCCCGAAGGTCGCGTGGAACGCCTAGAATTGCAAACAGGCTCCTGAGAAGAGTCAGGGATATCTCCACAGTTGAAGGGGGAAAGGAGATTACAGTTGATACTGTTCAGTCGGCGATGACGCTCCTTTCTATTGACGAGGAGGGACTAGATTCGATGGACAAGCGCCTCTTATCTGTCTTGATTGAGAGTTATAATGGTGGGCCTGCGGGCGTCAAGGCAATCGCGGCATCAATCGGGATAGAACCGGAGACAATCAGCGAAGTCTACGAGCCGTTCTTGCTGCAGAACGGCTTCCTGGTAAGGACAAACCGAGGAAGAATGGTTACGGAAAAGGCTTATCGCCATTTGGGACTCCCATTTGAATCACGTAATTCACCTCTTTGGAACTACATTGATCAGAAAGAAGAGGATGAAGACTAATATGACATTCGGGCTTGATCGCTCAATCTGTTGTGCAGATTTAGATTTCTCTTCGGGCTGATCACAGTTTTCCAATTCAATGTATTCTTTGTAGTCGTTTTACGAATCTGTTAGTCGTTTTTCTTTGTTGTGGGGTGAGAGTTGTGAAGGCAGCGGTGTTCTATAACAGAACGAGAATCTCCTCTGAAACACTGAACTGGCTTTCAAGGGAAATTGAATCTCACGGAATCGCTACTTCGTTTTGTGAGGATGGTACTTCGTGCTTACCGGCAAGAACAGAAGTAATTCTTACCTTCGGTGGCGACGGGACTGTTCTCAAGGCAGTACCGCTGGCAGTAATGAACGATCTGCCGATAATGTGCTTCAGAGTTGGTAGTGTAGGCTTTCTCGCAGCCTTTGAACTCAGTATGCTCCACACTGCGCTTGATCTACTTCTCCTCGGAAAACTTGAGAGCGTCACAAGACATGTAATGGAGATAGAAATCGGAGACTCTATCAGATATGCTCTTAACGACTGCGTTGTAGAACGTTCTTCACCAAGCAGGACCGTTTCTTTCAGTGTGAATGTGTGTGGGCAGAGCAGTTATCCCGTTGTTGGTGACGGTATTGTCTTCGCGACAAACACTGGTTCAACAGCATACTCGATGGCCGCCGGGGGTGCTCTGGTAGATCCAGATGCCGGTTGCTTNNGCTTTCAGGTTACTCCCATATGTCCTCATAACCCCTTCGTCGGATCGGTCGTTCTCGCCGCTTCGAGAAGAGTTCTAATGGAAGTGAGGCAAGACAAGGGCTATCCTATTGAGGTCTACGTTGACGGAACATTTGTTTCGAATATCAGGACGGGAGACAAGATCAACGTCGGTCTTTCAGAAAAGATAGTGTCTCTCCTCAGAGAAGGAAGCTTCGATTTTGTTGCTCTTCTCAAGAAGAAGCTGGCCTTTGGAGGTCGACTGAAAGATGATATCTAAAGTTGGTCTCGAAAGAATAGGAAACTTGAGAATTGAGATTCTCAGAATGGCGCGATATGTCCAGAGCATATTTAACAAGACATCTGTTGCAGTTCTAGAGAGAAATGAACACCAGGCAAGAGATGTGATTTATTCCGACTCTGTGATAGATTATCATCAGGTGGAACTACAAGCAATGATAATCGGCCTAACCGGAATACTGACGCCAACAGGAAAAGAATTAAGACTCTTGACTCTCTCGATGAATATCGTCAACGCTCTTGAAAGGATAGGCGACAAGTGTGTGTTTATATGTGAGAGGGGATTGTCACTTTCAAAGCGTCCGCCGATAGGCTATCATGAAAAACTGAAGACGATGTTCGAATCGGTCTCCATAATGACAAAAGGCGCAATAGACAATTTGGTTGACCCCTCTCTTTCTGAAGCTGTAAGATTGTGTAAGAATGACGATTTCGTCGATCGAATTCAGGAAGAGGTGAAGACCGACCTCGTTCGCGGCTGTGAAGAATCGCCATCAATAATCAGCAGAGCACTAGACTTAATGATGGTTTTCGGAGCTCTGGAAGAGATAGCCGATCTTTCGACTGAACTTATGGAAGCAGCAGTGTATATTGAAACCGGCAAATACTATAGATGTGTTAATGACAGTTTCCAACCCATTGATTTCAATGCCCAGAACAACAAGGGGTGATTCTTCTTGAAGACTCTTATAAAGTACATAGGAGCTCAAGCATTTGGTTCGATTTTTATTGGTCTGGTAGGGTTCATAATTTTCGTGAGCTTAGAGTTACTCTACTACTTGTCTGACATGATAATAAGATACAAGGTGGGCATGGACAAGCTCTTCTTGCTCATTTATTACAATCTTCCCGAGTTCATTGTTCTTGGAATACCGGTGGGAATACTCCTGGCTATCTTCTGGGTACTCTCGAGAATGAGATCGGACAACGAACTGATTGCCCTGCAGACGCACGGAATATCTCTCAAACGGCTCGTAATTCCCTTCCTGCTTATTGGGGTTCTTTTCAGCGGCTTTGCTTATCTGCTTAACGACTATCTTGTCCCCACGGCTTCTACAAAGGCAAGTGAGGCAATGGCAAGATTTGTTTACAGACAACCTGAAGTCACGCTGAGAGAAAATGTTTTCATGCAGGACGGTCAGGGGAGAATGATATACGTAAGAAGAATAGATCAGAAAACAAAAGAGCTTAAGAATGTCTCAATTTATGAGGTCTACAGAGGTCAGGTTACGTTGACGACTGCTGAGAGTGCCGTCATTGTTCCAAATAAGTGGATATTGAGCGATGCCAAGATTTACCAGACAGATGCGTCAGGCTTTCTGGGAGTTGAGATGCATTTCGGTACTGCAGAATTTGAAATTGATGACGACATTGAACGATACCTGGCGAGCTTCAAATCTCCGAAGGAGAAAACTAGTGCCGAGCTGAGAGAAGACATAAAAGCGTTCAAGAACACCGGCATAAATACTTCTTCGCTCGAAGTCGCTCTGCAGGAAAAGTATTCGATGTCGATCGCTCCTCTCGTTATTGTCTTGCTCGGTGTTCCGGTTTCGCTTATGTTCAATCTTCAATCGAAGTCTTGGTCGGTTATTCTGACCTTCTTGCTCGTTGTCATATATCAAGGATCGGGTGCATGGCTTAGCGGTATGGGGAAGGAGAATCTGATTAACCCCTCTCTTGCCCCGTGGATTCCGAATATCGTCTTTTCTATCCTTGGCGTCGTAATCTACTCGCTCATAGATACGAAAGCCAGTTACCGGCTTTCGGAATTCTTCACGAGAATCCTGAAGGGTTCCGCCATTGTTATTATCCTGCTTGTTCCAGGCTTACTCGAAGGATCAAATGTGAGGATCGTGGGGGGAACGATCGCTGGAACGAAAGACGGCAGAGAGATACTCATTGGAGACGGTGTGAGAGTAGAGTACTTCAGTGAGACTATGACGGCAACTATAGATGCGTCGAATGCCTCTATACTGAATATCGACTCCACACCGGAATCGATTTCATTCTGGGGTAACGTGAAGATGGTAAGTGACGAGACAACTATAGTCTCAGATAGATTGATTCTTGATCTAACGAACGAGAGAGTCGAAAGTATGCAGGTGTTCTCGCGCTCTGAGATTGAAGTGCCTGCGTCCAGAGGCGATACATCCAAGAAAGCTTCGAAAGTCCCGTTCTATGTTTACGGCGATTATGTTCAATCGACCATGGAAGCATCACCTACCCTGAACATAACGGACGGCTACATAACCACTTGCGATAAATCTCACCCCCATTACAGATTCAGAGTCTCATCGGCAGTTTTGACGCCTGGAAAGGGGATGTCGGTGCAGAACATGCTGCTGTACATCGGCAATATCCCGGTATTCTATCTGCCGTACTACTACTTCCCGCTAGACGACCCGGACAGACGTCCCTTCGATGTCGATCTTAGTGGAATTGCGGATGCCCAGACACGGATAACCGTTCGTTACCTGGAAGTCGACTGGCTTCTTCTTCAAGGAACGTGGTACAGAGATTGGATGTCTACCGAAGACGCCTTCACAGCAAAGTCTGTACTCTATACACCTCTAGGTGACATAGAGTTGTTTGGTCAATTCGGCCAGCAGAAAGAGACAAGCTACGGCGCTTATGTCTTGCTAAAACCTTCTTTTGATCAAATAAGAATGCAGGGAGGCGCTCTATACCTTAGCGGGCCACCGTTAAAGGAACTTCAGACCCCCTTCACAGGCATTAACTTGGGAGAGAGCATTGTCAAGAACAAAGTAACTCAGCTTGATCCTTTCGCCGTGAAAGAAACGATGGGCGCGACCGAAATGCAGCTCGCATATGTTCAAATACTCTCCCCCGAGGATTGGGAGTTGAAGCTAGATGTTATCGGAGCTTTCGCAAGATATGACGATAAGAATCTCTGGATGGTCAACCTTCAGAATCTAACGATTCCTTCGGATGAGAGTATCGATGCTGGTTTCGTTAAGCTGAGTACCTCGGAGTTTAGAATCAGCGGTCTTTTCGGCCAGCGATACATAAGCAAGAATATCCTGTATTCTCTGAGAGCCAACGCTTCCGCAGTCAAGACTGAGGGGGCGCTGTTCGGCGCAGATTTGTCCGTTCAGTCACTGAATTTTAAACTAGCATCAAACGCCGCTACCCTTACAGAACTTTTCATTCCCTCCAATATGGAAGATTTCGTGTTAGAGGTAAATAAGTATCTCTTCGTTGCTGGGAATCTAAAGATCGGCGGCGATGTGAAGAGCACTTTCGACGCTTCTACTACTGAGCTTAACATTACTATGCCCGCAGATAACAAGGGTATCGGCCGCAACTATCTGACCTTTGCATCAGAAGACGGCAAATTGAAAATCAACGGAAGATACGCCTTGGACTACAATTCTATGCATGAAAAGAATAAGGATAGATTGTTCTGGATAGATCCCTTTGACATTGTATATGATGGCTTCATCTCTCTTGAACTGAAGTTCTATTTTGAATCGCGATACGACGGCTCTTTCAAGTTTGAAGGGAAGAAGTTACGTGTCTACAAAGACATTGAACTGTACAAAGGTGAATGGGGACCGCTTTCGGTTGGAGTGGTCCTGGAGCCTGCGTATGAAGTTGGATTCTACTATGATTCAGATGAAGGATGGAAACTCACTAAGAACGAGATACCTGTAACGCTCAAGAACGAGCTTACCTATAGACCATTTGACTGGTACTACGTCAGTGTGCAGTACAATCCAGTGCTAACCTATGACTTCCTGAAAGAGGAATGGCGCCTCGACCACCCGGGAAAGCTGCTGACTGGAATTGAGACGGAGGTCCTCAAGGCCGATTATGTTCTTGAATTGGACTATGAAGAACTGGTGGCCAGTCCTACCGAAATGAATTGGCTGGGAAAGGGCCTTCTTAAGACCGAAGGAGAAGTTGAGTTCTGGGGTCTGAAGTTCGGTCAGAAGACAGAAACAATTTTCATGCCCGTTACTTCCAAAGCCTCAGAGACTGCCTACTCCTTCACTTTCGATTCGAAGGTCTTCTCACATAAGACCGAGAGCAAAGTATTCTGGCAGAGTGAAGACATGTTTGACGACTTCGTCAACAAGGAGAAATTGACCCTCGAAATCGCTACCGAAACAAAACTTGAATTCACTCTCGACTGGACGTTCGATGCCTCGCCCAATGTTGCTGAAGATGAAAGAATGCTGAAGGATCTGGTCTTTGGTTCCTCTATCAAGATCAAAGATTTCGCCTCATTTGGAGTGAAGTTCAGATATCCTTATCTCTCAGGCTCAAGAAAGATGTACGACAGATTGAAGTTTGAGGTGAATGACCTCTCGGTGGGAGAAGTCTCCTGGAGGGCCGCTTCACTGGACTTCACGACGGATTTCACGAAGTTCGATTCAAAGTACAAGTATCCCGAAAAGTATTTCACTAAATCAGAGTCTCAGGCTAGATTCCTGATATGGCAGTCAACAAGGCTGACTATTTCAACTCTCTCGGTCAGCGAGTATTTTATCGCGACCTCTACAGCGTCTGAAACAGGGTATTCAGCATACTCGTTTGGAGTCTCCAATGTCAAACTCGACAACAAGACTATCCTGGGGGGAGGAACGGCCAAATTCGAGGAGTTTGGACTCTCGATGGAGCTCCGTAAAGCAGAGGATTACTACTTCACTATGCACATCAACGAGCTTTTCTTCCCTATGGGCGCGCTCTCTGATGCTCCAGGAGTTCTCAACAGGCTCTCTCTGGGAATAGACGGAAGCGGTAAGAGAAGCTTCGTAGAGATTGGAACCTATGCAGGAGATGTCTCACTCTGGGATGAATCGATAACGAAGATTTCGCCGATGTACTTCGATCTCCACTGTATGGCTCTGGAGCTTGTATTGAGGTTGGGCTTCGGGAGCGAGATCAACACGTTCCAGGACGCCCTTGAGACAATAGCACTAAAATTCTATATAAAGGAACTGAAGGATAGGTATCTTGTGATTGGACTTCACAAGGGTGCTCCATACTTCAGGTTCAGATTCTGAGGTGAGAATTGTTGACCGATTACGTCAAAAGAAAGGAATTGCTTCTGGAGCTCAATTCAAGTATAAGTGATTGCTCTCTTTGCCCGCTTAGCTCTTCGAGGACAAACACAGTACCCGGTGAAGGCTCAATCGAGACACCCGTTGTATTTGTCGGTGAAGGGCCAGGTGCCGATGAAGATGCTTCGGGTAGACCATTCGTGGGCAAGGCAGGAGAGCTTCTCACTAAAATACTGGACTCAGTGAGGCTTTCAAGGCAGGACGTCTTCATCACAAATATCGTTAAGTGCAGACCCCCAAAGAATAGAGTTCCGTCTGCAGAAGAACAGAGAGCGTGCTCCCCATATCTCCTCTCACAACTGGCTATAATAAAACCTAAACTGATTGTTGCTCTGGGTGCCACTGCACTTTCGTATTTCGTTGAAAGAGATGGACTCCAGATAACGAAGGTGAGGGGGCAGCTCTTCGATTGGATTGGAGGTATAAAAGTATTCGTCATGTTCCATCCAAGTTATCTGCTTAGAAACGCATCAAGAGCCCCAGGTTCACCAAAGAGTCTTACTTGGGAGGATATCCAGAAAGTCAGAAAGATGTACGATCAACTACTGGCTGGAGAGGAAATTGACATATAGGAGGAAAGCATGGCCGAAAACTATTTGGTGACAGGAGGAGCGGGATTCATAGGTTCACATGTTGTGGATGAGCTTATAGCCGCCGGTAAGATTCCAATCGTTGTTGACAATCTTTCGAGTGGGAAGATTGAGAACCTGGATCCAAGAGCACTGTTCTATGAGCAAGACATCAGAGATCAAGAGATGATGGAAAAGGTCTTCATGCTTCACAGACCTGTCGCTCTCTTCCATCTTGCAGCCCAAATAAGCGTTTCTAGATCGGTAAGAGAACCCGAAGAAGACGCGATGATCAACATAATAGGAACCCTGCGACTTCTGAAGATCGCTGCAAAATACGGAGTTAAGAAAGTCGTCTTCTCATCGACGGGAGGAGCGATCTATGGTGATGAGGTCAAGAAGATACCTACAGATGAGGAAGAGCTTCCGAAACCGCTTTCTCCATATGGCATTGCGAAGTTCTCAACCGAGAACTATCTGAGGTTCTTCTCCAATGAGCTTGGCATGAAGTATGTGGTTCTGAGATACGCGAATGTTTATGGGCCCAGGCAGGACCCATACGGAGAAGCTGGAGTCGTCGCGATTTTCTCCGAGAGAATGCTCCGAAATCAGGAGGTCGTCATTTTCGGTGACGGACAATGTGTAAGGGACTACGTTTTCGTCTCTGATGTTGCAAAGGCGAATCTTCTGGCACTCGAAAAAAGTGAAGATTGCATAATGAACATAGGAACCGGAAAGGGAACCTCAGTCAACGAGCTATTCACACAAATGAAGAGAATCACTGGCTATGCAAGAGAAGCCATTCACAAAGAACCGCGACCGGGCGACCTGAAGAAATCGATTCTAGATGTGAATAAGGCTAAATACCTACTAGGATGGGAGCCTGAAGTGAAGCTTGAAAAGGGGCTTGAGAGTACAATTGAGTATTTCAGAAATGAACTGGTCTCCTCTTAGTGAGAGATTACGACCGCGAGAGTTCGACGATGTAGTAGGACAGGAACATCTTACAGGAAAGAAGGGAATAATTCGAGGTGCCGTCGAGAGCGGCAAACTCTTTTCAATGATACTTTACGGCCCACCTGGAACCGGAAAGACAACTATCGGAGAAATCATCAGATCAAAGCTGGGAAACCGATATCACTTCGAGTTCTTTAGCGCGAGTCTCCAAGGAACGGCTGATCTCAAGAAGCACTTTGAGCACGCCGAGAGACTGAAGAAAGTAGGTCAGCAACTTGTGCTCTTCGTGGATGAGATCCACAGATTGAACAAGAGCCAGCAGGACGTATTTCTTCCTGTTACGGAAAAGGGTTTGATAATACTGATCGGGGCGACGACGGAGAATCCTAGTTTCGAAGTCAATCCTGCCCTTCTCTCCCGCTGTCGTCTCGTAATTCTCAAGGGTCTCAACGAAAACGATATTGACAATCTTCTGAAGAAGGCCCTTGAGAAGGACAGGGTTCTCAAGAGTTCGGGAGTGACCGTCTGCGATGAAGTAATCGAAGTGATTTCTCAGAGCAGCGGTGGAGATGCCCGGATTGCTTTGAACCTTCTCGATACTCTTGTGGAGAGCGCTGCGGCTCTTGACAGAACTTCTCTTGATCTTCAGGTTATGAACGAGCTTTCTGTACTTCCTTCGGGAAGGTATACCAAGAAGGGCGAGGAACATTACGACCTGATCTCCGCTTTCATTAAGAGCATGAGAGGAAGCGATCCAGACGCAGCTCTGTACTATATGCTGCGAATGCTCGAGGGAGGTGAAGACCCGAAGTTTATTGCCAGGAGAATGGTAATCTTTTCTTCGGAAGATATCGGCCTCTCCGATCCCATGGCGCTCGTTATTGCCAATGCCACCTTTCAGGCCGTCAGCAATGTAGGACTCCCTGAGTGCGTTCTGAATCTCTCCGAGGCCGCAATCTATCTCGCAGTCGCGACCAAGAGCAATAGAACCTGCAGCGCCATGATGAAGGCAAGGGAGATGGTCAAGGCTACACCTAATCTGGACGTACCTCTTAAGCTGCGCAATGCCGTGACGAAGATGATGAAAGAACTGGGATATGGTAAGGGATACAACTATCCACACACAACTGGAGGGTTTTCACGTGAGTATTATCTCCCAGAATCCATAAAGGAGGAAGTCTTCTATGTTCCCGGAACTAACGGAAAGGAACGATACGTTCTTGAGAGACTTAGGTCACTATGGAAGGGTATGAAGCTCTACCCGGAGGAAAAATGAAAAGCTTCATTCTAGAGGATGAAAGGATCATTCAGCTCGAAATCTCCGACATAACCCAACAGGAAGTTGACGTTATTGTCAATGCAGCCAACGGCTACATGAGGCACGGAGGTGGAGTGGCAGGAGCTTTGGTGAGAGCAGGCGGAAAGGAGATTCAGCTTGAAAGTGACGCATATGTTAGGCAGAATGGACCTTTAGGGATCTCCGAAGTAGCCGTAACCGGAGCCGGCACCCTGCTAGCAAAGAATATTATACACGTCTTTGGTCCACAGTATGGAGAACTTGACTTGGAAAACAAACTCTACAATTCGTTCACTAATGTTCTTAACAAGGCTGCCGAAATGGGAGCTATTACGCTCGCCACTCCGGCAGTCTCCACGGGCATATTCGGAGTTCCGATATCTATTTGTGCAGATCAGTTTCTGAAAGCGGTTGTAGATCATCTATCAAACAAGTCATCATCGTTGAAACTGATAAAGATGTGCTTGATGGACAAGAAGGCCTACGACGAGTTCCTCAATATCGCTCTAGACTACTTCAGTTCAGAAGGATAACTCTATAAACTCCTTTTTTGAGAAGACTTTCAGCGGTTTCCTCATTCTTCGTCAGCCATACAGTGAAAACGTCAACATCCTGACCGGCATACTCTGAAGCGATAGGGTCGTTTTCAAGCACATAGTTGTAGTCTTCTTCGTTAACCCTAACTATCTTGGGCGTTCCAAAGTAATCTGACGGCTTACTTCGATAATCATTGAAGGTCATCCCTTCGTACGATTTGCTGCCAATATAACGAAGTATCGGTACGAAATCGTTTGCAGGCACATAGCCGGGCAGCTGAGTCAATAACCCACCATCACTTGTGAAGAACCAGAAAGTAGGCGTTCCCCGTATTTGGAAATGGGCGTATAGATCACCATAGGTCATCTCCCTGACTTCTTCTCCAACTATGTAAGAAGCCTTTCCGGGATTACTCTTGTAGATCTGAGAGAAAATGAAGCCTGCTCGAAGCAGTTCCTCAACAGTCTCATCAGCAAGCGTCTCCTTAATAAATCTCACGCAATACACACAGTTGTTATCCGAGAACATTACTATAGCTTCCTTCTCCTGGATCTCTGCCAGTCGCAGTGTCTTGTCAAAATCATTTAGCATTCCGACATAAGACAAGATCATCACAGGTAGAATCAGAACAATCACAATCAGCATCTTTCTCATAAAATCAACCTCCCGTTACGAACTGTAATAAATTCAGATTGCCCGTCATCGTAATAAGTCCGGCAGCAAATAGTACTACGAAGACCGATATCCTAATAACCATTCTCCACTTACTCTCGCCACCAAACGAGAGCTTGGAGGTAAGCTTCGCTACAACTCCACTGAGGGTAAGGAATGGGATACTCAGACCTAATGAGTAGACCAGAAGCATCATACCACCCTCCGCTATCGCAGACTGGTTTGCAGCCAAGACAAGAATCGAACCAAGAATCGGTCCCGCACAAGGTACCCACACCAGACCGAGAACGGCTCCGAGCACAAAGCCACTAACAGCAGATCCTCCGAACTTCCAAACGTTAAGGTTTACTCCCCTAATTCCTATCTCGAAGAGATAGAGGAAGCCAAAGAGAATGAAGAGGCTTCCAGAAATAACATTCATCAGGACTTCATTCTGCCTTATGAACGTACCAAGACCTGTTGCGCCGATACCAAGAATGAAGAAGAAGATAGACATACCCAGTGTAAAAAAAGCTCCCCTTATGAAGCGCGCCTTTGCATCATTTGCTCCACCCATAAGAACTCCAAAGAAGACTGGAATAAGCGGAAGAATACATGGAGAGAAAAAAGAAAGCAATCCCCCTAAGAAGGCGCTGCCGTATGTCACACTGGTTGTTACAATGGGACTAATCAATGGTGAAAGGCCGATTGTTCCGGTTGCTACAGAAGTCAATTCATTCATATTACCCCTCCCGGGTATATTATAAACTATTCTCGTTTTCCATGCAAATGAACTCTTTGTGAAGAAGTGTAGCATAAGGGCGGCATCCACCATCCGCCGATAAGAGCAACCGAGAAAGTGCATTGTTGAGACGTTCGCTTCGCTCACGAGAAGACAGGAATTTAGAAACCAGTCTGTTGACGCAAGGCGCCGAGGAACATCGGCGGACGCAAGGCTGGCGAAGATCACGCCAGGTCGCAATGCCCGGGAAAGCATCCGGGGACGCA
>NZ_DJHG01000098.1:0-21300 GCF_002432955.1 Mesotoga sp. UBA5825
AGGACGGGTCCATGATCCGGGACGAAGGACCAAGGACGTCTCCTCACAGCGCACAGATCTTCTGCTGCCATGCATCTCGGAGTCTTTTTACTCAGTCAAGATTGAAATCGTGTCCACAGTTCTTGCAGAAACGATTCTCTTTTTTGTTCAACATATAGCAAAGGCTACATTTCTTGTAACCAGTGAGAGAGGTTCCGCAACTGGAACACTTGCTTGCCTTGTCGTCATTCTCTGTGCCGCACTCCGGACACCTAGAATAACTCTTACTCTTCTTCTTCTCGATTCTTGCCTCTCTATCGGAAACAAAGGTGTAGTCGTAGGTCATTTCCTCCTGAACTTCGCTCCTGCTAACGGGTTCCTGTTCACTAACAGGACCGGAGAAGCTCTTCGTCTTCGCCATGCCTAGAAGCATTCTCCCGAGGGTTGTTGCGATGAAGCCCAACACTATAAAAACGAATACACTTCCAAAAACAAGGCTTAGATACGGAGCCAGAAAGAAACTAGCAAAGCTAAGCATTATCAAGCCTATGCCGACACCGTAGACTATTCCACCGATAACTTTGATTACTGTTCTCACTGGATCACCAGAGCGGATGTACATTTCACCACCGTCCTTTCAATTCAATTGTACAATGTCTTTCAATATGATCAACTTAGATTACTCACAGTTCCTTTTGAGATGGGAAAGAAAAATGTAGAATTGATTGACAGGAGTTTGAAGGGAGAGAAGATTGATGGAGATTTCTACGGTTCTGCTGCTACTGGCCCTTTTCTTCGGAATAGTTTCCGTTCTAGTGATAATTTTCAAAATCTAATTGCCAAGCGTAGCCCGGAACTCTCAGTGTTTCTCTTTGGAGAACGAAGCGACATTACCTTTCGTAGCGACAACCAGATCCGTCGGCCTTAACCATATCTGAAGGCCCCGCTTGCCAGCGCTCATAGAAATCCTCTCTTCACTCAAGACTTCTCCATCTATATAGACTTTGAAGCTCTTGTTCATCGCCAGAGGAGAGACCCCTCCCCTGACGTAACCTGTAATAGCTAGAAGCCGGTCTGAGGAGACCGTTTCGATATTTCTATCACCAGTTATCTCCGGAAGCTTCTTCATATCGATTTCCCGATGCCCACCGAGACAGCACACGAAGACACCGCTTCGATCACCTTTGAGTACGATTGTCTTCATCGTTTTAGGAGCTGAAAGTCCAAGTTCGGAAGCGACCTTAACAGCGCCCAGATCACTTTCGTCAACTTCGTACTCAAGAACCTCATACTCTATGCCGAGACCGTCCAGAATCCTTGTTGCGTTTGTTCTTAGAGGCTTCTCATTCTTCATGCTCTGTCTCCGTAGAAGAGGCTCTAGACTAACCGATAAGTTTCCTGTGGAGCAGTTCCAAACGCTTGTTTATATCTGCAGCGGAAAGCTCTGTTACCAGTTCGTCGAGGTCGCCGTCCATTATATAAAGAAGTCTGTAGCTGGTGAAGTTAATCCTGTGGTCAGTGACCCTGTTTTGAGGGAAGTTGTATGTTCTTATCTTCTCACTTCGCTCTCCAGTTCCTATTTGCGTTCTTCTGGTCTCGACAATTTCATTTTCCGCCTTAGAGCTATACATCTCGTAGAGTTTTGCACGAAGTATCTCGAGGGCCCTGGCCTTGTTCTGGTGCTGAGATCTCTCCTTCTGTACCGCAACAACGATTCCCGTTGGTTCATGAACTATCCTGACCGCTGAATCTGTCTTGTTAACATGCTGACCGCCTGCTCCTGAAGCTCTGTACGTATCGATTCTTAGGTCGGCAGGATCGATTTTGACTTCCGTCTCGCTGACTTCAGGAAGAACCGCCACTGTGGCGGTCGAAGTATGGATCCTTCCGCCGGATTCTGTAGAGGGAACTCTCTGGACCCTGTGGACTCCGCTTTCATACTTCAGTTTGCTGAATACGCTCCGACCTCTTATCTGAAATACGATTTCTTTTAATCCGCCGATGTCTGTTTCATTGGAATCAATGATCTCTGATTTCCAGTTGTTTCGCTCGGCATATCTGCTGTACATGCGGAATAGATCCGCAGCGAAGAGAGCCGCCTCTTCGCCGCCAGTTCCCGCTCTTATCTCGATAATTATGTTTCTATTGTCTGATAGATCGGGGACCAGTAGTCCCTTTAGATTCAGTTCCTGTTTCCCAATGCTATTCTCAAGGTCTGATATTGTCTGGGCTATCTCTTCCTGTTCGCTCTCACCGGCAGAATTCTTCATCTCATACCATTCGTCAAGCTCGCTTTTCATCGATTCTATGTCATTGTAGAGATTTATGATCTCGGAAAGCTCGGAATGTTTCTTGCCGTACTCCATAAGTTTCTCGGGATCGGAGGCAACTTCTGGTCTGGAGAGCTCCCTTTCAACTTCCTTGAATCTCTCCCTGAATACTTCCATTATCTTTTCTAGATCCATTAGAAGGCCCTCCTGGCCATGGCGTTCGCATCTCTCGCATAGTTCTGAAGTTGATCCTTGTCGATAATGCCCTTCTTGAAAGCATCCATCAACGCATCATCAAAGGTAACCATTCCAAACTTAATGCCGGCTTGCATCATAGATTCTATCTGATGAAACTTCTGTTCCCTGATAAGGTTCCTTATCGCCTGGTTCACAACTAGAATCTCAAGAATTGCAATCCTCCCTTTGCCGTCTCTTCTTCTCAGCAGCCTTTGGTAAATGACAGCCAGCAAGGTATTTGCAAGCTGCATTGCTATTTGGTTCTGCTGATGAGGTGGGAAGACTCCGACTATCCTTTCGGGAGTGGTGGCGGCAGAATTCGTATGAATCGTTGAGAAAACAAGGTGACCGGTCTCCGCAGCGGTCATCGCAAGTTCCATAGTCTCGCTATCTCTCATCTCGCCAACGAGAATTACGTCCGGGTCCTGCCTCAAGGCATACTTAAGGCCGTTGTAGAAGGACTTGGTATCGGGTCCAAGCTCCCTCTGGTGAATCAAAGCGGTCTTTTGCTCAAAAACATACTCTACAGGATCCTCTATAGTTATGAGGTGTGCATTCCTTGTTCTGTTTATGTTTTCCAGCATCGCTGCAAGAGTGGTTGATTTACCGCTGCCTGTAGGCCCCGCAACTAACACGAGTCCCTTGTCCGGCTTGCAGAAGTCTTTGAAAATGGCGGGGTACCCCAGGTCATCTATAGTCTTAACTGTTTTCGGAATGAGCCTCAGAGCTATCACAGGAAGCTTATTTGAGTAGAAGTAATTTCCTCTTACTCTCGATGAGCTGAAGCCAAAAGAGAAATCGATTTCCTTACTGCTCGAGTCCTCAAACTCCATCCCCGTAACTTCCTTAAGCTCAGCAATGATCTTTTTCATCATTATCGCATCGGTAAGAAGCTTGTCCTGAATCAACTCGCCATCGACCCTGTACATCACATAACCTCCGGAAGTCACATGAACGTCGCTCGCATTCATCTGTTCGCCCTTGCTCAGAGTCTCCATTATTAGCATCTTCCACACCTCCTAGAACAGACAAGATTTTAACACAATGCGCTATTGGATAACTATGATAAGATGTAAGATTCTAGGGACAGTGATAGTTCTCGTGAATCGGTTCGATTTCGGACTGCCATAGTCGGGAGGGATGTACGTGTTCTACGAGCTGTATATAAGATCATTTTGCGATGGTAACGGAGACGGAATAGGAGATCTAGTAGGAGCCGAACAGAAACTTGATTATCTTGCAGGTCTCGGTATCGAAGGAATATGGCTCCTACCGATACTTCAGTCGCCGGCATACCACGGTTACAGTGTCACTGACTTTTTCAGCATTAATCCCATATATGGAAATCTCAAAGAGCTGAGAAGCTTTCTTGCTTCAGCACATAGGAGAGATCTGAAAGTGATCCTGGACCTTCCGATCAACCACACTTCTCCTAGTCATGAATGGTTTCTCAGGGCTCTCGACGGCGAAAGACCGTACAGGGACTGGTACCTCTTTCTGCAGAACGAAGACTGGCTAAAGGCAAGAAGACACTGGGACGGGGAGAAGGTATGGACTAATTACTCCGGCCAGTGGGCATACACACTTTTCGGCCCGGGAAGCCCCGATCTCAATTACGAATCAACTTCTCTATGGCAACAGATGAAAGAGGTTCTCACATTTTGGCTTTCGGTGGGATTTGACGGCTTCAGATTCGACGCCGCAAAACACATCTTCGATTTCTCTATAGAGAAGGGAATATGCGAGTATCAGCACAGCAGAAATATCGCGTTCTGGAAAGAGATGACCTCGCACTGCCGATCAATTTCTCCCGATTCGATCTTTGTGAGCGAAGTTTGGGACGATGCAAGAATTGTGGATCTTTATTCTGCGATCTTCGGAATCGGATTCAACTTCCCGCTGGCCGAAGACTTGAAGTCAGCAATTGCCAAGAAGGATCCTGAGCTTCTGGTAATATCATTGAAGACAGATTTGAACAGGTGCTTCAGGGCCAAACGCAGCTATGAATCTGGACTCTTCCTTACGAATCATGATATGAGTCGTTTGGTATCGTCAATGAACGGCGACCGCGAACTCTCGCTCCTTTCAATGTCTGTATTGCTCTCTCTTCCAGGAGTACCCTTTTTCTACTATGGCGAGGAACTGGGCATGGAAGGTGTCTACAATATGTACTTCAACGAAGAACAGCTGGAACCCTTTCTCTGGTATGAGAACGGCTACGGTCCGGGACAGACGGAATGGAAGGCTCTCGGCAAAAACCATCCTCACAGCGGTGTGTCCTATGAAGCGCAAGAAGCTGTCGATGACAGCTACTATATGAGATTCAGGGCTATACTTGAATTCAGAAAGAGTAATCCCTGGCTAAGATTTGCCACAATCAAGAGCGTGAAGCGCAAGGAGACTTTGATAATGTTAAAGGTGACTGGAGAGAGCAAGAGCGCAAACATACTCCACAATCTTGGAACGAAGAAGATTGCTGTCGATTTGAACGCTGATGTCCAAGTGATCAACGGCACCGTATCGAAGTACAGGAACAAGAGATATCTTGGCGCCCTATCCAGTGCGATGGAGGTTACTGAATGAACGAAGATAGAGCTTCAGTCGCCAGAATGGGTTCGATAATAGGCGTAGCTGGAAATGCTTTGCTTGCGGTGATCAAAGTATTTACCGGCTTCTTCACTGGAAGCATGGCTATTCTTGCCGACGGAGTGGATTCAACTACCGACATATTGACATCTATCATAACGTGGATCTCAACATCTGTTTCAAGCAAACCGCCGGATGCTCAACACCCTTATGGTCATGAAAGAGCCGACGCCGTTGCATCCAAAATTGTGTCCATGATTATCTTTTTTGCCGGCGCCCAGCTTGCTATGAGTTCTGTTCAGAAGCTGTTTACCGGAGAGTCTTCCGTCGAGAATCTTGAGCTGGTAATTGTGGTTGCGGCAATCTCTTCCATCACGAAATACTTCCTCTATCGCTACAAGATGAGCATTGGAAAGAAGATTGACTCTTCTGTTTTTGTCGCAGACGCGATGAATATGAAGCTTGACATAGTAATCTCGCTATCCGTTTTGGGAGGTTCGATTTTCGTTGGAGTTACCGGACTGCAGATAATCGACTCGATTGTCGGACTGGTTGTATCAGCGCTGGTAATCAAGACCTCTATCGAGATTTTTTGGGAAACCAACTACGAGCTGATGGATGGACTGAAGCCGGGCGACAATGTTTACAACATAATCTTCGAAGCGGTTGAAAGAGTTCCGGGAGTTCACAACCCTCACAAAGTGAGAGTAAGAAAGATGGGTTACAAGTATCTTGTTGATCTAGACATCGAAGTCGACCCCAGGCTGTCTGTTAGGAACGCCCACTTCCTTGCCAAGCAGGTTGAGGCCGCGATAAAGAAGGATCAGGAAAACGTCTATGATGTACATGTTCACATTGAACCTTCGGGAAATGTTGAAGATGAGAACTTCGGAATAGACTCTTCGAGGGAATTTGGAAAAGACACAGATAAAGACCAGTAGAAACTGAGGTGCCTTTTTTGAGACCAAGTTTCCGTGTCGGTTTTCTTTAGAGAGATTCGTAATTGTAATCGACTTTGTACTATAATTATGTGGAGATGTTCTTTCTCAACCGTAATAAGTTCACACAAAAATATTCGAAAACAATATCTCGTATCGGGGGTGAAATAGTGAATCTAAAAGGCACAAAGACTCTTGAGAACCTAATGAAGGCATTTGCAGGCGAATCACAGGCAAGAAACAGATACACTTTCTACGCTTCCGTAGCCAAGAAGGAAGGATTCGAGCAGATTTCCGCTCTTTTCAGGGAAACTGCCGATAACGAGAAGGAACACGCAGAAGTTTTCTTCAAGCACATCATAGAAGGTATGACAGGCGAACTACCGGTTATGGTCCACGTAGATGCTGACTATCCTGTAGATCTTAGAGGAACGAGAGAGAATCTCAAAGCTGCCGCTGCCGGAGAAAACGAAGAGTGGACGGAACTGTATCCAACATTTGCCGATGTCGCGGAAAAGGAAGGCTTCAGAACTGTTGCAGAGAGCTTCAGACAGATAGCCAAGGTGGAAAAACGCCATGAGACGCGCTATTTGAAACTGCTCGAAAACGTCGAAACCGAAAAGGTATTTAAGAGAGAAGAGAAGGTCCTTTGGAAGTGCGGAAATTGCGGGTATATTCTTGAGGCAAAAGAAGCGCCCGAGCAGTGCCCTGCATGCAAACATTCGAAGGCTTACTTCGAACTCTTCGTTGAGAACTATTAGATCATCTTGAAGACATCTGGGTCCGGTATTGCCGGGCCCTTTTTGGCTCTGCTATTCCAGGCGGGTCAGAGAACTGAATCCATCTTCGAATATCCTGAATTCCTGATCTTCGAGATCTTTCATCTTCGAATTGTCTATTAGAAACTCAAGAAAACTCACTACTCTTTCACAGGCGATATCGTTATACTTTATGTTCTCAAAACTTGAGCGCGCAGCAGAAACGATCCGTCCGATCAGAGTCTGTAAAGTGAATAGCTCCAGCTTCCCAAATTCTAGATGTCCTGCAAGCTTCTCTAGGAGAACCACCCATGTTTCCAAGGGACCGGAGGTTCCAAAATGATCTTGCAATACTGGCATGAGTTGCCCGTAATAAAAGTGGTGAGTAGACTCGCTCTGCCAGGGTTCAATTCCAAAGATAGCTTTTGCCTCTTTCTTTTTCTTTTCTGGCATTGAGAAGAGCGCTTTTGCAATCGTGTCCTGCTTTGCAAAAACATAGTACTCCTCTCCGGCAAGATAAACCAGTTCGCTGAGACAGTCAAGATATCCCTCTTTCATGAAGTTTCGAGAGACTTCGGGATCGAAGTCAAGAACATCTCCATAGAATTCTCTCGGTTTGATTACAAGATGTTTCACTTCATCAAGTCTCTTTAGTGAAACAAGAGTCAGAAGATCTCTAATTCTCTTCGGACCGAGATCGACAATAATAATCTCCTTGAACCCTCTGCTCAAAGCCATATTAACGGGAATATTTCTGTAAATGCCACCATCTATGAACTTTTCCAAGCCAATTTGCTCTCTTCTGAAGACTGGATGATTAGCGCTTGCCAGAATGTAGTCTTTTAGCTCTCCTTCAGGAATATCTTCGATAAAGAGCTCCCTCGGCTCCATATTGCTGAGAGAATAAGTGACGATACCAACATCGATCGGGGCTTTTCGAACTTCCTCTTCCTTAAGGAGACGGCCAAAGTTTTTTCTAAGTGGAGCAGGATCGAACCCGCCGGTCTTGAGTGCACCAATCGCTTTTTCGATCAAGTTGCCGTCAGTTCCATCTACTACCACTTTATTGAAATCGATTTTCAGCCATAATTCGCGTGCGTCTTCGAACTTGTCCATAGCAACTGCCATTGAGTTCAAGGCGCCTACCGACGTCCCATAGACTCCCCCGATCTCAATTCCACAATCCTTCAGAGCCTTCCAGACTCCTATCTGATAAGCGCCTCGGGCTCCGCCTCCAGAGAGCACGAGTCCAATTTTACCGTCGAAATTGACCCTTTCCTTAGCCGGAATAAGAAGTTCGGACAGATTCAACTTACCCACTTTGGTCACCTCTATCCAATTGTATATTAGGCTCCCTCCGAAATCCACAGAAAATTTCCCTCATGGTGCATGTTCAGCTACAATGCTTAAAGGAGGCGCTATATGAGCTTGGAAAGTTTTAGAAAGCGCTTCGCGAAATAACGTCTGAATTGGAGAAGCTAGTTGCAGAAGGTGAGATTCCCGGAATCTACTGCGGGGTACGTTTTAACGACACAGTTGACACTGCCTCTCTTGGGGTCACGAATATCGACCATCCCTTGAAGGTAAATGATGAGACTTTTTTCAGATCGGCTCGATAACCAAGACTTTCGTAGCTCTTGCTGTTATGAGATTGGTCGATGCCGGCAGGATCGATCTGGAAAGACCAATTAAGGAACTCCTCGAAGATTTCGTTCTTTCAGATAAAGGAGCTGAAGAAAAGATCACGATGAAACATCTTCTGACCCATACTTCTGGCACGAAGGGGGATTACTTCAAGGATTTTGGTTATGGTAAGGATGCCCTGGAGAAACTGGTTAGGAACATGTCTTCTCTTCCTCAGATCAACCCTCCAGGAAGAATCCTTTCTTACTGCAATTCAGGTTTCTATGTGGCGGGAAGAGTCATTGAGGCGGTTACCGGGAAGACCTTCGAAGAAGCAATCATCGAACAGGTTTCTGGGCCTCTCGGTCTGGAGAACATTCATTTCTTCCCCGAGGAAATAATAACAGAACGTTTTACGTTCGGGCAGCTGATCGCAGAAGATCGTATATCTATTGCACGTCCTTGGGCCGTTGGAAGAACAATACATCCAGCTGGAGGCATCGTCACTAATATTAAGGAAGCCCTACTTAACTATTCAGCCTTTTATTTTAGTGGCAGAGCTTCGGATAGAAATGGAATCATAAGTGTTGATTCCTTCACAAAACTNNATAACTGGAAAGATTGGCGCTTCCCCTGCATCTAAGGTCGCACTTGGCTGGTCGTTGAAGAGATCGATGGATTGGCGACAATACAGCACGGTGGTGGCACCAACGGTTAAATATCATTACTGATGGTCTTCCCGGAGATGGACTTTTCAGCTGCCATTCTAACCAACAGCAATGAAGGTAGTAAAGCGACCTCTCTCTTTTCAAGAATGGTCGTTGAAGATCTTCTGGGACTGAATCCGGAGATTCTTGAACCCGCAACAAATTATCTGGAAAGGCGGAGAAGATTGCCTGGCTCTACAAAGGAGAGATGTCAGATCTGGAGATCTTCATTGAGCAAGGGAAGAGCTTCATTAAGGAAATCCCGCGAGTAGGTTTTCCTGACGAAGACTCGGAACCAGCTTCTCCATCCACTCCACAGGAGATCTCAATATCGGGCGGAGGTTTCGTAATAAATCTTAGCGAACCTTATTTGGCAAGTGCGGGGGAGTTCATCGTTAATGAATCCGGCAGAATAGAAGGTCTAAGGATCGGACTTCGTATCTATAATGAGATCCTGAGCTAATAGAATTATTATGGTATGATTCGATCTTTCCTCTGCCCTTACCTCTGATAAAATAAGAGTGCGGTCGTATCTTCTTAACTTGATGAAAAGATTGGAGGGTTATTATGAGCCAGCTCGTTGTTATGGGAAATACACGTCTCAAAGGCGAGATAAGGGCAAGTGGCTCCAAAAATTCAGTGCTACCGATTCTTGCGGCTACAGTAATGATTGAAGAGCCAGTCGTCATAAAGAATGTGCCAGAATTGCGAGATGTCCAGACGATGATATCAATACTTCAGCAAATTGGAAAGACAGTTGCTTTCGAAAATGAAACCGTCACAATAATGCCTGGAGAGATTCTAGTAGGAAACGTTCCATATGAACTCGTAAGAAAAATGAGAGCCTCATTCAACATTATTGGTCCTCTCGCCATGATTTGTGGGTGGGCCAAGGTTGGAAAACCTGGTGGCTGCAATATCGGCCAGCGTCCTGTTGATTTTCATCTCAAGGGTTTGGAGGCTTTTGGATTCAAGATAACCGAAGAGCACGGCGACGTTATGGCCGTAATCCCGCAGAATTTCGAGAAAGAGATAATCTATGCTCTTCCGTTTCCCAGTGTGGGAGCTACCGAGCAGCTAATGACTACGGCAACGCTTATGGAGGGGAGCGTGGTAACGATTGAAAACGCCGCGCGTGAACCCGAAATTTCTGATCTTCAGAACTTTCTTAACAAGTGTGGTGCACAAGTCAGTGGTGCCTCAACTCCAACCATCAAAGTGACAGGAGTTGGAAAGCTTACTGGAGCAGAGTATTCAGTTATTCCAGATAGAGTAGAAATCGGAACGTATTTACTCGGAGCGATCGCCACCAAAGGTGACATTAAAATCCATGGGGCAATTGCAGACCATTTGATCGCCCTTTTGAGAATTCTCGAAGAGATGGGTGCAGGCATAGAAGAGGGCCATGAATACTTGCGAGCTTTCTGGAAAGGCCCCTTGAACCCTGTTAGAGTATCATCTGAACCATACCCTGGATTTCCAACAGATCTTCAACCAATAATAACGGCCGTCTTAGCGACGGTTGAGGGCACTTCGGTGCTTGAGGAAAACGTCTTCGAAAATCGTTTTGGATACGTAGATGAGCTAAACCGTATGGGGGCTCAGATAAAAGTCTCGAGCAGTCATGCGAATATTCGTGGTGTGAAAAAGCTAAGTGGAGCAGAAGTCGTTGCGCCAGACATCAGGGCCGGTGCTGCTCTGGTAATGGCCGGGCTAGCTGCGGACGGAGAGACAATCATCAACAATGCCACACACCTCTTCAGAGGGTATGAAAGATTCCAGGAGAAACTGAGGACACTGGGAGCAAAGATAACTTTCTATCCCGATGAAGAATGAGGGAGAAACGAGGTCGGGGGTTGGTGTGTGCCAAGAGAACTGTGGGCCGTTGAGCGGTTTTCCGCTGGCGAAGAAAAAGGAACTGGATGCTAAACATGTTCAGCTTGACGGGATGTAAGACTCTCAGTACGATGATAGATTGGTTGTACGTAAGGGATTGTTGGTTAGGCGAACTTGCCCGAAGTGTTCCTTTTCCCTCGCATAGCCCAAACGCAATCTTAGTCTCCCTAGACTCGAATTTGTGTGATAGTATCAGCTCACGGTCTTCCGACAACCTTTAGAGTGAAGAGAAGGAATGGATTGAATGGATTCAAATTTAGAAAAACTCGACAGAGTACATAAAGCAATAGAAAAAACGAGAGAAAGACTGCACTCTTGTGACCTGTGCCCTAAGAAATGTCATGTGAACAGGTATGAGACTTCTGGTTTCTGCATGCAGAGGATTGAACCGAGAGTCTCAGCAACAGTACTACACTTTGGGGAAGAACCACCTTTGGTGAAGGAAGGCGGTGCAGGTGCTGTCTTTTTTAGTGGCTGCACAATGAGCTGCCTCTACTGTCAAAACTTCGCTTTCAGTCAAAAGAACGC
Source organism: Mesotoga sp. UBA5825 (assembly GCF_002432955.1). Lineage (NCBI taxonomy): Bacteria > Thermotogati > Thermotogota > Thermotogae > Kosmotogales > Kosmotogaceae > Mesotoga > Mesotoga sp. UBA5825. The sequence continues at coordinate 11,523 of NZ_DJHG01000098.1, forward strand.
AGGCAAGGTCTTTTCTTTTGAAGAGCTATCGCGACACTTCATGAAGATTCAGGAGGAAGGGGCCGCTTGCATCGATCTCGTCACTCCGACTCCCAATCTGTATGGCTTCCTCAAAGCCTACGAACTTGCACTTGAGGAGGGCTTTTCCCTTCCAGTAGTGTTCAACACTAGCGGTTATGAAGAAGTAAGTACTTTGCAGCTTCTCGATGGAATCGTCGACATCTATCTCACAGATATAAGATACACCGACGATGCGCTTGGAGAGAAATACTCACTTGTCCCCGATTACTGGACTGTCACAAAGAAGGCAGTGAAGGAGATGTTTAGACAAACTGGCTCTTTCAGAGAAGAAAGAATGCGAGGAGTTATTGTCAGGCACCTTGTTCTACCTGAAGGAATAGCGGGTACAGAAGAGATGGCGGAGTTTGTGGCCTTTGAATTGTCTTCGTCCGTTCCCATATCGCTTATGTCACAGTATCGACCAGTTTACAGAGCGGGAGAGCACTACGAACTATCAAGAAAAATCTCGGAAGAAGAATACGATTATGCACTTGATGTGATAGATAGATTTGGTCTCACTGGATGGATGCAGCATTTCGAATCTAAGGAGAATTTCAGGGCCAAACCTTTGAGGTGGGACTAGATGATTTTCACTATTTCTTTCTTCTTGTGGATCACTTTCTTTGGCAGATTCACGCCGGCCTCTGTAGTTTCGGGGCTGCTAGTTTCGGTACTTGCTCAGTATATATCGTCTAGACTTATTCGTCCCGGTCCTGTTCTTGGTACCGTATTTCGAATTATGCTCGCTTTACCTGTTGCGGTCTTCCAATCATTCAGAATTATCTTCTCGAAACCCGCATTCACGGTAAGAAGCGAAAAGGCACCGGAAAACAGAATCGTTGAATTTGGGAAGATCATCTCTATTACAATGACCCCTGAGGAAGTTGTCATTTCGAAGGACAGGGAAGGGCTGTTGATCCACGAGGTGAAAAAGTGACCTTCTATATCACAATGGCGGCAATAATTTCTTCTATTGCGATGCTGGTCTGGTTTGCTGCAAGTAGCGATCCCTGGAAACTACTAATAGCCTACTCTTCCATTTCGACAAGGCTTCTTATAGGCGTCATATTTATTGAAATGGTTACTGGAGTTGATTTCATATCCAGTGTTGCCTTGCTGTTTCTCATTCTCAACACGAGCGGCACAATTATCGCTGCATATTATCTGGGGGTACGACGATGATGAGAATAATCGGATACTTATTCCTTATACCCGGCCTCTTTTTCGTTGTCGGAGGCACGTTTAGGGCAATCCTCGCTCACACAATCATCGGGACTCTCCATTTTCTAACGGTTGCCGACACTGTCGGACTTATATTCATCGTAATCTCTGCTTCTTTCTTTGGCCTGCTGACGATAATTGAGATGTTTGCGTTTATTGTCGCTTTGATGGTCACTGGACCGCTTGTAACTCACGTAATTGCCAGGGCCTTCATAAACTCGGGGGGAAAAGAGAGATGAGTTTCGTCTTAATCGGAATCAGTTCTCTTTATCTTGTTAGCGCGATAATCGTCCTTTCATCAAGGACTAACTTCCAGAGTGTTATCTGGTTTGGAATTATGGGTTCGGTCTCGGCCGTAATTATGATGATAATAGGCGCGCCGGATGTTGCGATGACCCAGTTTTCTGTCGGGGTTGCACTAGTTCTAATAGTCTACATAATGGCACTTAAGAAACAGCGCCGTGTCCGTCTCGGATTTCTCGATGTGCCTTCGATGATAGAGGAGTTGCCTTCCGGTCTGAGAGGGCTGGAGTGGGAGATCATTCGGCTTGTTGACGAAAAGGAAGGTTATCACGTTGAACCAGTTAAGTTCTCTTCAAAGGAAGAAGCATTGAAAGCCGTTGAGAATCATGATGTCGATTTGGTTTGTGGAGCATTTACAGAGGACGACGTTTCAGGTAGAACAAAAGGCATCCCTTATCTGGAGACTTCAATATTTGTCTGTAACGGAGAGGAAATTGATTTTGTGAGACTGAAACACTTGAGCAGAAACGCTATTTCTCCTACGCCAGAATTCCTGAAAAAGAGCCGCTATGTCTTTGTCATTTCCATGAATTCGCCGGATCTGGAAAGAGATATTCTTGAAGGATTGAACGAGATTAGATCTTCAGGGAATATCGAAGAGATAGTGGGGCGGTACCTGTGAAGATAGCAGGAATCATAGCAGTTACAATAATCTTTGTCATTGTTATGCTTTCATTTGATCCCTCTGGAAGTATCCCCAGGCCGATAGAGCAAATAGTGGAACGAGTTAACGTGCCCAACGCAGTTACAAGCGTTTATCTTGAGACGAGACTCTATGACACGATATTCGAGATAATCGTCTTCACTATAACGGCTCTGGGAGTCGCCGCCCTTCTTGCATCGCTTCCAGTGAACAACGATGAAGGCCAGCAGGTATTTGGTACAGTAACTGTCTATAGCGGGGGCTTGGCCGCCTTGTCGATAACCCTTTTCCTATATGTGGTAATAAACGGCCACATCAGCCCGGGTGGAGGTTTTGTTGGCGGAGTTGTACTTGCAACAGGCGTAATCACTTACGGTCTCACTTCCAGTTTCAAGAAGGCAAGTCTTCATTATGATATGCTAAAGATCGGTATGTTTGAGAAAATCAGTCTCGTGCTAATTTTCGCATTCTCAACTTTGATCATCCTTTTACCAGAAACCCACTCACAATTACTTTCTGAGGCTGGCTTTGGTTCTACTTTCAGCGGTGGGCTGATCCCGATTCTGAACATTCTTATCGGAATCAAAGTATACGCCGGCGCATGGAAGATGTCCAGCGAGTTTATTAGCAGACGAGGAACACTATGACAGGAACTCTCGTAATCTATTTCTCAATTTTGGGAATGCTGGTGGGAACGATCGGTATGATTCTCTCGAAGGACCTTATAAAGAAGATTCTCTCTTTAGGTATCGTGGAGACTTCTATAAACCTCATGTACACAGGAATCTCAGCAAGAAGCGGGATAATACCTCCCATAGTCAGCGGCGATTTCTCAAGAACCACCTACGCCGACCCGATTCCTCAGGCAGTGATAATCACAGGTATTGTGATATCATTTGCCCTGCTTTGTCTTTCACTCGTATTCGCGATCATAATATACAACAAATACCACACAATGAACGTCGAGACGATCGAAATAATCTTCGAGAGGGAAGAACGGTGATCGCGCTCGTCTTTCTGCCCGTCCTGGGAGGAATTGTCTGTCTGGTGCTGAAAGACAGGAAGTCGGTCAGTCCGATTGTAGCGATTGTGACTGCTTTTGCAAGTGGAAGCGTTCTTCCTTTCGTTATCTTTGAAGATGCTTCGATTATTCTGGGAAAGTGGGGTTCGCTTGGAATCGGTATGGCTGTCGATGAATTCGCAATTCCCTTTCTTTTGTCTACATTCATCGTGATGCTTGCGGTGATCCTGAATTCTATCAAGAGAGGTTATGACGGCTTCTTCTACGCCTTAATCCTCATACTTTATGGAACTCTGAATTCGATTTTCCTTTCGAGGGACCTTTTCAGCATCTTCGTAACCATAGAACTCGCGTCGATTATTTCCTTCATTCTGATTTCCTACGAGAAAAAGCCCCGTCAGGCCTGGGCCAGCCTTAAGTATCTGCTCCTCTCTTCCCTAGGTCTGAACTTCTATCTACTGGGAATCGGGATTGTCTATATGGAGACGGGTTCATTTGCGATGGATAGTCTCGAACATGTTTCAACTATCGCAACTGTTCTGATATTCGGGGGGCTGGCCGTAAAGTCCGGTCTTTTCTTTTTCTCCATGTGGCTGCCGGATGCTCATTCCAATGCGCCCATAGAAGTCTCTCCAATACTATCCGGCCTTATTGTCAAGCTTGACGTGTACCTGTCTATAAGGTTCATCACGTATTCCTCTTTCGGCTGGATGAGAGATACCTATATGATAATCGGCATCGTCAGCGCAATTGTCGGCGTTATCTTCGCCGTCAATTCAAAGAACGCCAAAAGGGTCCTTGCATACCATACTATATCTCAAGTTGGCTTCATGCTTGTAAACTGTGACAAGTCCTCTGCCTGGCACGGCTTTAGCCATGCAATATTCAAAACGCTCCTCTTTCTGGTCGTCGGGAATATATCGGCAAGACTTGGTACAAAGGAATATTCAAAGTGGTCGGGGAAGATCACAAAAGTCGAGTATGCCTTTCTTTTGATCGGTTCGCTTGCTATTGCGGGATTTCCTATGACATCCGGGTGTGTAACTAAAGAGATCATCATACACGGCGCTTGTTGTCCCTCAGTGAAGATCCTGCTTCTTATTGCTTCCGCTGGAACGGCAATGAGCTTCTCGAAGTTCATCTTTCTCAAACCCGGTAAATCTTCCTCCTGGCCGGCCGCGAATACCGTTGCTGCTTACTCCATCTTGTCCGGAGTCATAATAATACATGGGATCATCGGTTTCGAAATATACATGTTCGAATCATTACTTGCCGTTATCGCGGGAATGGCGGGGTATCTTCTGCTGCGCAAGTTCCTTAGACCTCTGCCGGTTTACTTCGAGAGAATCGATTCGGCACTCTCTTCATATCTCATACTCTTTCTTATTTCGATCGTGCTGGCAATAATCCTCTCCTCTTGAAAAGGAGTATCGATTCCGCTATAATCGTCTTTGTAGGCGAGTAGCTCAATTGGCAGAGCGACGGTCTCCAAAATCGTAGGTCGGGGGTTCGAGGCCCTCCTCGCCTGCCAGAAAAGAGAGGAATCATCCTCTCTTTTTCTTTTTAGTTATTACCGATCGCCTTGGCCATATTCATGTTGGTTACTTCATATCCCATCTTCTTGTACAACGATACCGCTGCGGTGTTATGAGCAAAGACATGTAGCGAAAGATTTTCTATTCCCAGATCTCCGGCATATTCCTCAAGTGCTTCGAGACTCCTCTTTCCACAACCTTTTCCTCTGAATTCCTTTTGGATCACGAAGTCATAGATGAACCCCTTCTTTGTATTCGGGAAGATATGCAACCAGAAGTAGCCAATCTTATGATTATGATCAGTCTCCACTATACTTAGAAGCTTGTGATACCTGGTGTTCAAACCATCCGTAAGTAATGAATCGATCTCTCTTCTCGATTTCTCGATCGCATCCTTCTCTTCCCACCTTCCCGATTTGACATTCTCGATCGCATAGTTTCTTACCAATCCTTCACTATAGACCTCGAACTCATCGGGCTTCATCTTTTCCAGTCTTATCATCCAGTTACCTCCTTCCTAGACAAGATCCAGCAAGTGTTTCTTCAAGAGTTCTTTTACCGAAAAGACGATGATTATCCCAAGAATGGTTATAGTTGCAGTTCTAACACTGAACCCGTCAAGAGTCAACCCCAGTGCGAGTCCGGCAGCCGGCGGATGCTCTGAATCGGTTATCACCATGGCAAACATAGTTAGACCTATCGCCAGAGACCCCATGAAGGCGAATGATATGTTATCAGACCACTGAATATGAGTATGTTTAGTCAGCAGATCCAAAACATGAACTCCAAAAGCTACCAGCAGACCGATTGCGTTGCCTCCCAGAACGTACCTTGCGCTGGATGCCCTGAGATTTGGCATCGCAAAGATAATGAATGTCGATGCCCCAAACGAAGCAACAACAACTGCTTCAGAGATTGCATCAATAAAGAGCAGAATCACGAAGACCGAAATGATCGTCAGCAAAGTCTGGGAAACGTACTTGAGCGGATATTGTCGGAACTTGGAATCTAGTGTTATCATCTTACCTCCTGGTTCGCCAAGAAATAACTGCATCTCTCAAGAGAAAGGTTTAGGTACCATCAACTGATAGAATCTCCCTATGAAGAGATAGAAATATTCTAAACCATAGGGAGGTAAAGTCGTAGTGTGAGAACGGTTGAAGTTACTCTCGAAGGGAGAGTTCAGAGAGTTGGAATGAGAAACTTCGTGAGGCGGCTTGCAGAAAAACACAGAATCACCGGGTATGTCGAAAACCTGGATGATGGGTCCGTAAGAATTGTCGCTAGAGGCGATGAGACTGAACTTGCATTGTTCTTAAACAAAGTGAAAAAGGGATCTCTTGCCGTCAAGCTTTCTGGAGGAAAGATCACCAGAATAATCGAACAGTCCTCTCAAGAGCTGGAATTCAGGGGCTTCGAAAAGAGGTAGTTCCATATGGAGGGAAAAAATGATAATTGCCGTAATAATTCTAGTTGTTGTAGCATTTCTGGCCTTTGTGGGATTTGCTCTCTCAAATAGGGTCATAAAACCCAGACAGATCCCTTACGAAGAGACCTACCGCATCGAAGTCGAGAATGGCAGAATGGATCCAGATTGGTTCGAAGAGGTCGGAAAGGAAGAGATTTGGGTTGATTCTCCTTATGGATACAAACTCCACGGGTTTCTGATTCCGAACGACAATTCCGAAAGAACCGTAATTATCTGTCACGGCATCACTTATTCACTTTTCGGTTCCATAAAGTATGCAAAGGTTTTTCACAAGCTGGGCTACAACATCATCGTATATGACCACAGGAATCACGGAAAAAGCGGAGGTACGAATACGACTCTAGGCTTCTACGAGAAGCATGATCTTGCCGCTGTAAAGAAATGGGCTCTGGAAAGACTTGGGGCGAATACTCGAATCGGCCTACACGGAGAATCGATGGGTGCTGCAATAGCTCTTCAATACCTTTCTCTTGACAATGAGATCGATTTCTGCGTCGCCGACTGCAGTTTTTCTGACCTCGAAGAATTGCTGTCAGTAAGGTTGCGTGAGGACTTTCACCTTCCCTCGATTCCATTCATTTGGCTAGCCCGATTCTTTGCAAAACTCCTGACTGGCGCGAATCTAAAAGAAGTAAGCCCAATAAAATCCGTAAGAGAGTCGTCAGTTCCAGTAATGTTCGCGCACGGAGCTGAAGACCATTACGTTCCAACCTATATGAGCGAAAAGATGCACATGGAAGGCAATTCGAAAAATCATCTTCTAGTAGTTCCCGGAGCTGCTCATGCAGCGTCTCTCCCAACCGATCCGGTCACATATGAAAAAGAAGTTGAAAGCTTCCTTCGCAAGCATAAGCTCCTATGAAAGATCACACTCTCCTTATCGTTTATCATATTAATGCAATTACCTAAACAAATCACACTCATGGCTTGATAATGTTATTCCCGTTCCGTATGTTTTCACAGTGCCTCAATTTGCCATATTAGTTAAGTTTATCACTTAATCTTCTGANNAATATAGACAAAAAAATAGCGTTTACGAAACCATGCGGGTTTGAGACGCTATCTTCTTTGTTTTATGGGTCCAAGTGATAAAGTCAATGAATCCTAAAAACCCTTACCACCGATCGACCAACCGCTAAGAGCCGACCGATGTCGGCTCTTTTCTTTTCCGTTGTCAATTCCAACCGATACTTGTCAAAGACTCTCCACGATTGGGAAAATGATATGACAATATGGCATGATTGTGATTGATAAGTATACATTACCTGGAGGGGGTTATAGTATGGTTTCGCTGGGAATAGATGTCTTGCAGAAAAGAGGTTTCACAGATCTAAGAAACAAGGCGATCGGTCTCGTCACGAACTACTCATTCGTTGACTCAGATCTGAAGTGGGGAATTGACCTCATGTTCGAAAGCAAACTCAATGTGAAAAAGATCTTCACCCCTGAACACGGACTTGGAGGAGTAGCCGACGGGGCGCATGTAAACGACGATCTCCATCCAAAATACGGCATTCCTGTGGTAAGTCTATACGGGGATAAGCGCAAACCTTTGCAGGAAGATCTCGAAGGGCTTGATGTAGTCGTATACGACATTCAGGATGTCGGCCTGAGATTCTACACATTCATCTATACTCTCGCCTATACAATGGAATCAGCGGCGGAAGCCGGAATTCAGTACGTAGTTCTTGACAGGCCGAACCCGCTGGGCAGAGGGGTCTTCGGAAGTAGAATAGACGACGGGTTGCAGACCTTTGTTGGCGGCTATAGACTGCCCCTCCAGTACGGTCTTACGGCAGGAGAGCTTGCCCAATATTTCAAGAAGCTCATGAAACTCGATCTCGACCTGCAAGTCGTGAAGCTTGAAGGTTGGAACGGCGAAAGTTACGATGCCACGTCTCTTTTGTGGAATGTGCCTTCACCAAATGTGCCGACCTACGAATCTCTTCTAGGTTACGCGGGAACCTGCTTCTTTGAAACCACAAACGTCTCTGAAGGCCGCGGCACATTCAAGCCCTTTATCTTGATAGGCGCTCCATGGATCAATGGATCGGATTTCGCAGCATTTCTGAAGAGAGAGTTCCCCGATCTCAGATTACGAAGCCGCGAATTCATGCCCTTCTACCGGAAGTACGCAAATGCCAGCTGCAGCGGGGTAGAGTTCTTTCCGAGAAATGACGACAACTTCTTTGTGATAACTTTGAAGATGATGGATTATTTGCTAAAATATGAACAATTTGAGATAATGGACCGCTCAGATGATCTTATCGGCATTGCGAATAGCGCACAGAAGATTAGAACCGGAAAGCTTGACTACAGCCAATGGAAACAGTCAGGGATGGAGTTCATAGAGTTCGCTGAGGATTGTCTCCTCTATCCTGGTGAACTGAATTATCGTGATTGAAGGGGGCCATCATGGGTGAAACGCCGATTCCACTATACTACAAGTTGTACGTTGACTTGAAGGAATCCCTCAATTCCGGAAAGTATCAGAAGGGCGATAAGCTTCCCACGGAAAAGGAGCTTTGCCAACAGTACAGCATAAGCAGACTTACTGTCAGGAGAGCAATGGATGAGCTAAGAAGAGAGGGGTTCATCGAAAGGCTTAAGGGGAAGGGGACCTTCGTCACAGGATCTAAGCGCGAAGAGCAGCTTGCCATACTCACAGGATTCACGGATGAGGCTAGAAAGCGCGGCAGTGAGACCCGGTCTGTAGTTTTGGAGAACAGACTAGTCAGAGTCCCAGCAGATGCAGTAGAGCTCTTCGATATCCCAGCAGACGCAATGGTCGTGCTCCTGAAAAGAGTTAGATTTCTCGAAGGAGAACCCTACGCAATTGAAGAAGCATATCTAAATGTGGGAGCGGATATCCGTCTGCTCAATATAACACAGAGAGATATGGAAAAGGAGTCTCTATACGGAATCCTAAGAAAGGAGTACGGAATCAATATCTCTTATGCAGAAGAAGAAATGGAACTCACAAGGCTAAAGAAAGAAGAAGCCCGTTTTCTTCGTCAGGAACTGGATGACTGCGCAATAATGAGAAAGAGATTCACGTACACAAAGAGTGATATCTGCATCGAGTATGTTATTTCATTGTACAGAGCAGACAAAAGCAAGTTTAAAATAGTGAGAAGGATATAGATAACCGGGGTTACGGGTAACACCGGTTGGGGGTTGGAGTGTGCCAAGAAGGCGAAGAAAAGCAGGATATCCTGGCCTGAAGCAGGATGACGCGAAGGGGTGTCGTGAGCAGCGCCTGCTCTGGAATCCACTCACTTTGTCATCCCGCAGAGCTCCTGTGCGGGATCTCGCTCCTGAGGTCCCATTTTCGCGCCTGAAAAGAACGAGACCCTGGCCTGAAGCACGAGGATGACCCAAAGCAAGAACCGGTAGACATCCAGTAGAGCCTGCCCTGAAAGCCTGCCCCAAAATGCTCCTGTTTGGGTTCCCCTGTTTAGAACCTTTGCACGTGATCTCGCCCTGAAGTTCCGCTGTACGCTTAA
>NZ_DJHG01000100.1:0-11105 GCF_002432955.1 Mesotoga sp. UBA5825
CCCCCTGGGCTACTCACCAGTTATAAGAGCAAAGCTATAGAAGTGGTTCTCGAATCTAAAGTCTTAGTGAAGTCATAATTGAAGAAAACCTGAGAGGGAAACAAGGAAACACGAGGGAACTGATTAGAAATAAGGAGGTCTTTCGGGCGTTCACAACTCAGTTCTTAGGAGGTTCTTACAAATATCTTATCCTCAGAAACCGTCTAATCGATTCGACTGTCAGCTCCCTCGCATAGAAATGGAATATATAATGATACCCCATACAAGATGCAAAATGCAAGGAAAATCAGAGCTGTTACATGGGAAACTATACTGATACAAAAGTTAATCACAGAGCCAATTCTGTGGATCTACAAGTATTGCTCAAAGACCGCACTGAAATAAGACGAGAAGAATCGTATTGTAATTCGAGGAACCAACTAACTTTCATTCTCTCCCTATTGAGAAATCAATTTCATCGCGAGTCATCCACATAGTTCATCAGGGAAAATAAGCTGAGAGCAAATCCCTCCCTTTAGAGCTCGACAAAGAATACTGATCTTCAAGAAAAAGAGTTCCGTTGCGTGGATTAGTGACATGTTCTTGCATTAACCTTACAGGAGTATAGCTTCTTGACCTGTGAAATCCGATGTCCAGTTTTGCTCAAGAACGTGGTCGATCTGGCATGGGTGTTTGTTTCGAGAACGATTGTTCAAGATAATGTGATAAAATCGTTTGGGTCGATTAGTCAAGACCAGTTTCATTAATTCTGTAGACAAGCGATACCTCAAAGAACCGTTGACTTTCTGTTGCATATCATACGCTTTCATGCTTGCTTTAAGAGAAATCTGTTTTTGCCGAAAAGGGAGGAATCATCTATTTGAGTCTCTTGATATCGAGGCGAACGAAATCAAAAATGCGCAAGGGTCTCACAATGGTTGAGATAATGGTTACTTTGCTTCTCACGACGATAATTATGGGGATTTTATACGTTGTGCTGACTTCTACATTCAGAATCAGCGGTCAGGTCCAGACACAGCTTGCTATAGATGAAGAGATAATGAAACTGAATAGTGGACTAGGATATATAATTTCGAGAAATTGGACAGCGATTGATTTTGATAGAAGTGACTCGAAAACCATATCGCTCAGATCTAGATTTCCAAACATTGGCGATGAGACGGTTGCGACAGTAACTTACTTAGATGGAGAATTGTTGTTTCTCTACAATAATGCAAGCAATAACCAGGTATCATCTGTCATTGCGGGCAATTTGGAGGACTTTGCTTTTGAGTTTCCACCAGATTCCAGTCACATCTATTATGCTGCTACATTTACTGTTTATGGTATATCAAAATCATCTAATGGGGCGGTGAAGATCTATTAGGAAAGGTTTCACAACTGCTGAGATTCTGATTGTTCTAATCATAATTGCATTCCTCATAACAGGCGGGGTAACCATAATGTTACAATACAAGGCTATGTCTTCTAGGCTAGAAGTAGCCACAAATATACATGCAGCAAAACTAACTGTGGAAGGAATTGTGAGGAATGCTTCTAGTGAGGATGATATTGAACGCATTATAGAAGAGCTTTCGACGTATCCTGGGTTTGAACAAGTTGTAGCTGATGTGATCAGTAAAACTGCTCTGAAACCTGGGGAAAAAATAGTGGGCTGGATATTTGAGGTCTCGCTCACAGATAATAGAATAGGAAGAAGGGAGGTATTTAATGTATATAGATACGACCCCTATGCGAAATAGAGGTGTGATTCTGCCAATAGCGTTAATTCTCATGGCTTTTGCTACGACGATGATAATTGCTGCCGGAATTTCAATCCAGAGATCATCAAGGCAGTTGAATAGCTACGCACTACTTTCGGATCTCAGAGTAGGTTCGAACAATCTAGTGGAAATAGCTACAGTGTTCCTGTCAGAAAACTATTCGGATATGCCCGAACCTTTGGAGGCCCAGTGGGAAGGGTTTAGTGAATTTGTCGCTTTCATTTCCTCTAGAGGAGGATACGAAGGAGTATTGTGGCAAAGTGCAATGTCTGACGTTGGAGCAGGGACATGGTGGTTACTATCAGATGAGAATCTATCAGAAGCTGCTGATTTAAACCCTCTTGCCGAATTTGACAATAGAGGGGTAGCAGTGAGTAGATCAGGAGACAAATTCTCAATCATTTCATGGGTGGAGAAAGGCGCTGTCAAGAGGTATTCATATGGACTTGCAATGGTGGATTCTCTAGCTCAAGTTCCTGCATTGATTTTAGGAGATATTGATAGGGAGTTTGACAGAGTTACAACCACAAAACAGAAGGGATATGATGACTATATTAGCTCGGGTGGTGACTGGATCAATGGGCACGCCATTTTACTAGGCGATGCAATAATTAATAGCCCTAATTCAGATCTTCCTTACATTTTCTCTAATGGTTTAACGGCTCATCGTGTGTCTTTTTCTCCAGAAAAAGAAGATGATCAGGCAAGCTATAACGCCACAGATACAGACTCAGCTTCGTATTTTGTATCACTACTTGAAGATAAGGAAAATCAGTTGAACAATCTGTCGAAGCAAATTGTTTTCACAGATGACAACAAGAACTTATTTTCCGATAGTACATCTACTTTCTCGCCAGATTCGCTGATTTCGTTCAATCTATCTTCCACAGACTCTTACACAATTACTTTTCCCAAGGACCCAACAACAGAGAGTAATGACTACGATTTTATTGAAGTCTCCTGTGAGGCAGGGGATTCCGGGACAACGAAATACACTATAATAATTGAGGCCGCCGATCACACTGTTAGTCTATCCTTCAATAAGAGCGTGAATATTGTGAATAAAAACGGAAATCCCCACATGATTGGTTACATAAATGGGAGATACAGCATCTCGGTATTTGGGGATATAAATATTGACACGAATCTTATCTACGGCGATTCAGCAAAGGATTTTGTGATCGCCACGAGGAAGAGCGATAATCCTAATACTGGCCCTGACGATTTGACCACTTTGACAAAGCCCATCATGTCACTTAAAAAGGTCGAGGAGCTTTTCAGGCAGTTCGAATTGGACAGGGACTATCTTTCGCTATCTGCTTTGGGTGGAAATGTGATTAACACTTTCGGAGTTGGAACGCAGAATGAAGGAAATGCAACGCATGGAGTAAGAGCCATTTGTGGCGATGTCACAGCCCTTGCGAGGTGTGATGAAAGCAATGAAAACTGTGTGGGTGGAAGCTTTTTGTTTCCCGATTTAGAAACGGTCATATCGGGCAATAAAACTTACACAACAAAGCTCTCTCAACTGTTTGTTCTTGGATCTGTTGTTGGGAATAGCTTTGGAACCGATGGAAGTAGCGATTATATTGAGAACTTCTTTGTGACGGTCCCATCTAGTGGTGACTCGGGAGGTACTAGTAAGAAGGTCTTCTCACTGGTTGGACTTAGAGCCTGGTAACGGAATAACGATTGAGTAAGGTTTTTCGGTCTGGGGAAGAAGAGATTCTCTTCTTAGCTTCTAGTACTATATGCCACAGTTAACCCCCAGAGGGCCCTCGCGGATTGCGGGGGCTTTTATATTGAAACTCACAGCGATTACCTGCTAGATGGCTTCGTGCCACTTCAATCATTTGATCAGTTCTTAGAATTAAATACGAAGCCTCGAGATAAGGCCTTCAGAGAAAATTCCGGCGATCTCTCCAGATGTTCTTGAGCTATTTCTTGCCAAAGCGTCATCATAGCGGTCGATGGCTTTTGAATCGAGCATTGATAGCTGTATAATAGTTAATCAAATAGGGGGAGTGTATGTTTCGAATGGACAATAGAATTGTTGAACTCGCTTCTCACGAGCTGGATTTGCATCCCGAAGCAAGGCTCGACGATCTTTACAAGTTGTTTTATCAAGGCACGTTCGGTCCGAAGCACTTGATGGAAGACCAGGCCGTCGCGCTTAGATACCTTGCGGAGGAAATCGACTGCGAAGAGTTCGATCAAGTCCTCTGGCAAGACGTCAGCTATATGGAAAACTTCTTCAGGCTGAATCTTGTTCTTGTAAAGAATAGACAGGTTCTGATCGACGATCTCTTTCGAGCTTTGGTAGCAAGTTCAAGGGTAGGTGCCTCAATGACGCGCGAGGACTGGAAGCTTGAGTGGCAGAGGATAGAAGCGGTTCTTAGAGACTCTCTTCCCGAAAGTGTATTTACTCCGGAATCGACGATTTCAGTCAAGGAGGCCCTTGAAAGCGGCCGGTTGTTACATCACAGTTCTTACTACAAAAGAAGTTATCACCCTCACTACAGAGTGATAAGTCGAGAGTGGTTCGAGAGGCTTATCGGAACTACTTACTGATCGACGTCCCTGCTTCATATGTTCTCTAGCATCTTCGATTCAGCTTTTTCCTGAGATGTTGATTCAGTATCCTGTTATCGGTTGCTTGTGATGTGCTTGTTGTGTGTGTGCTATAGAAAGGAGCGATTGATTCTAAAGATTAATACAGTTTAATGCTGCTTTCTTGATTCAATGTAGTCAGAGAGCGCAAATGTTGAAGTACTGGACGATAGGAGAAAGCAGATCAGGGAAATTGACAAAACGCTCTGTAGGAGCCGTATTAATCCGCAAACCGATTTTCCGTAAACGGGAAAGCCGAAAGCGGATTATCCGTAGCCGGAAAACCCGCCTCTACTAAATAATGATATTACTAAAGGATACTTCGTATCGAAGGAGCTCGATCGATTATTTCTAAGCACAGGCAAAAACTCTATCATAACGAGTCATTATTCAGGCGAAGTTTAGTGCAAGATCGGCAGTTATCCTGCTTCTATACTGACGACTTTGAGATGCGACGAACAGCGAGCTGCTGTCAGCTGTTGGCTGCTTTTGACGTTGCGCTTCGCTATAGCATTAGAAAAGGTCTGTATGAGACCCTCGGTAAAAGTCTGTATTGAAGAAAAACACAAATCTTGAAAACTCAATGCCAGTAGATTGCATAATGCTTTCTCGATTCATTTGTTCAGGAGGAGAGTAGAAGATTCCCTTATCGAGATAGCTTCATTTCGCCGCTAAGTCAAGCTATAATAGCTTTGAAGGGAGGTAATAGAATGAAGTCTATCGTTGTTTATTTCTCATATGATGAAAGTACAAGAGCTCTTGCAGAAGCTATGGCCTCTTCGATCGATGCTGACCTTCTAAGGCTGGTGCCTACGGGAGAGTTTTCTCGAACCTATTATCACCACGTTGAGAATCCCGAGCAAATAGAGACCACTCCCGGATACGATCCTGACAAGGAGCATATCTGGGGAAGCGAGTCGGTAACTATGAATAACAAGCCTGAACTTGAGCCATATGGCTTTGATCCTGACAATTACGATCTTATAATCATAGGCAGTCCCGTGTGGGCACTCACTTATGCGCCGCCGATAAGTACATTTCTCGCAGAAAACAAGCTGGAGGGAAAGAAGATAGCTCTATTCTGTACACATGATGGAATGATCGGCGCAGCATTTGAGAATCTCAAGAAGGCATTGAAGGGTAACGAAGTGATTCAGGAGATTGACTTCGAGGCACCTTCTTCAAGGCTGGACGAGTACGTTGAAACCGCAAAAGAGTGGGCTAGAGAGCTTGGGGAAGGACTGTAGCGGAACCACGTTATAGGATGCAAATGCCGGGTTCTGTTCCCGGCGTTTTTCTTTTCCGAAAGAGCTTGCTATTTTTGGTAAATGTGAAGGATCAGGCATCTCTTGATGCAGGTATTTGCGCTCTGGTCTCTTCGTTACAGTTGTGCACATTGAAACCAGTAATATGATTAATCTTGAGTTTAATTGTCAAATTATATAGAATATATGTAAAGAGGTGATTGAATGCTAGACAAACAGGAGATCATGAAGGCGATCGGCCTAAGAGTGACTCAGAGAAAGTTCCAGGAAAAGCAACTGTCTCCTGAGCAAAGGAAACAAGTGGATTCTGCTATTGGAGACATTATTCCTCTTAACTCGGATGCTCCTTTGCAATGGTATTTCACTCCGCAGTTTCCGTCTGGTTCAGGAATCGTTCTCGCTAAGCTGAAGGAGTTCACTACTCCCAATCTGATTCGGTTCGGTTTCGAAGGCGAGCAGATAGTTCTTAATCTCACCCTGAAGGGTTTCTCCACTAGCTGGGCCAGACTGCCAAACTACCTGTCCATGATAATCGTGGGCTTTCCCGCTAATAGCGAAGGAGACATTGTTGAGAGAGCCTCTAGATTTCTCTTCAGGGAGGCAAATAGAAAGCCGTTTGCGGAGATTGTTTCTGGCAAGACAGAGTACATAGATGAAAGTATGAAGGATATTTTGAATGCGGGAAGGATGTCGCCTTCTTCATTCAACAGGCAGCCCTGGAGATTTGAGATTCTCGACAGGAACAGCATAGCAATTCACGGCTGGAAGAAGATTCCACTGATCTACGAGGATGTCATTTCGATCGATCTGGGAGTTGTGATATCTCACATGTACCTTATGGCAAAGTCAATGAATGACGATGCAAAAGTCGAGCCAATAAGCCTCAGGAGCTACCTGCTGACATTCTGAAATTCGTTTTTCTGAGATGTTTCAAGGGGAAGGCCTCAGGTTCTGATGATCATAGCTAGTGACCCATATTCAACACTTGGGAGAGTACGTGATGAGCTGAAGGCGGTTTGACGGGTTTTGCCGTATGGTTTTGCTTATACACATTATGGGCCTACTTCTTCTCCTGTAAGCAGCTGTGCTGTCACGTCAATGGATACGGCGCTCAGCTTCCAAAAAGCGCCAGGATCGAATTGATAGCAGTGTAAAGGGCAACTGAGATCAATCCCGAAATTACGGGAGTAGATACCCATCCAAAGACAATTCTCTTTAGGAGCCTTGCATCAAAGTTTCTCGATCCTCTCGCAAGCCCGACTCCAATAACCGCTCCGACTATTGCCTGCGAAACCGAAACGGGAACCCCAATGAACGCGTAAATTAGGACGGTCAATGATTGTGCCAGTAAGGCAATAACCGAAGCGAACGATTCGAGGGCGACTATCTTTGTCCCGATCGTGTACATAACTCGCTTGCTGAACATTATAGTTCCGGCCGATATGCTCAGCCCTCCAATCAATACAGCCTTCTCAACACCGATGATATCTGCAAAGGTTCCTGTGATATTTGCAACGTTATTTGCTCCAAGAGCGAATGAACCGAAGCCACCAACAATTACCGCAAGTGATTTAAGGAGTATGTCCTGAACAAGAACTGAACGTACTCTTTTGAAGGCGACACCAATAAGTCTATACAGGAAAAGAGCAACGATCGCCGCTACAAGTGGAGTCGTTATCCAGCAAGAGACTATTTTCAACACAACCAGCCAATCAACGCTTCCACTCAGAAGCCCAATGCCAACTATCGAGCCCACAACGGCTTGCGAAGAGGAGACAGGTAACCCCAGCCTGTTAAGCAAGAGAACGGAGATTCCCGCTGCCGCTGCGTTGACTGAAGCAGAGAGCAATGTGTGAGAGCTGAGGCTGGAAAGAGTTTGCATTCCACCGGCCCCACCCAGAATAGCTCCAACAAGCACAGCAAAGCTTGAGATCAGCGCAGCTGATCTGTATTTAAGAATTCCACTTGTTACGGTTGTACCGTATATATTGGCTGCGTCATTCCTTCCGAGAGTCCATCCAAAGAAGACAGCAGGCAGAAATGCTAGGAACACGCCGATCCCTTCATAATCAGTGATAAAAAGGATTATAGCACCAAACAGATGTATTTACTTATGTGGTGTATGCGTTACAGGAGCGAATGTCATCGCCTATTCGCCTTCTGGCTGTTCGATCTCCTTCAAGCAGTATGTGTAGTATCTCTTCTTGTTGTTGCTGTCTATCTTCATCTTCAGACCGTGCATCTCGTTCTCAAAGCCGGGAAACTTGTTGTCGAACTCCTCCGAGAGATTCAGATATTCGATGATTCTCTTCGTGTCGTCTGTATATCTCTCGCCAGGCATTATCACGGGTATTCCCGGAGGGTAAGGAACGACCATTACAGCTGAGATTCTGTTTTGCAGCTCACGGATTCTGACCAGTTCAGTATTGTCGTTAACCAACTCTGAATAGGCTTTGGACGGAAGCATAACCTGCTGGGGATTCCGAGAGTAAACATCCTTCAAGACCTTGGTTATCTTGACCTTTCGGAGGTATTCATGCATCTGTCTGCAAAGCTCCTGAAGGGTCATCTTTCCATATTTCTTTGGGAACTCTCTGACGATATCGGGAAATACATCATCCAGAGGAGCGTCCTCATCGAAGAGCTTCTTGAAAGTGAAGAGCTCTGCGAGCAGAGTTCCAGACTTTCCCTTTGTCAGCCCGAGGGAGAAGAGTATCAGGAATGAGTAATGACCCGATTTCTCAACTACTATTCCCCTGTCTCTAAGGAAAGTTGTGACTATCGTTGCTGGGATTCCCCAATCCCTCATCCGACCTTGTCTCGTTATTCCCGGGGTCATAACGGTCACTTTTATCGGATCGAGAAGGACGTAGTCGTTCTCAAGCTTTCCGAATCCATGCCAGTCTTCGTTTGCTTTGAGATACCAGCAGTCAGGTCTGTCCTTGAGAATCGATTCATCGATGTCTTCGAGATCGAAGGTCTTTCTTTGCCCGTCTTCTGTCCCAATCGAGACCTTTTCCGGCTGCCAGATCTCGAGCCACCAGCGTCTCTTTCGCTCTGATTCTTTGGACTCGATTTCTTCCTTCAGATGCTTCATCTTCTTTCTGAAAATGATTGCCTCCTGAATCGTCTCGTCAATAAGGAATTTGCCTGCGTTTCCGGCCATCATCTTTGCCGCTACATCCAGGGAAGCGATGATCGCATATTGAGGCGAAGTAGACATGTGCATCATGTATGCCTCGTTGAATCTTCCATGATCTACCCTTTTTCTACCGTCCTTTACATGTATCATAGAGCCTTGAGAGAAGGCAGCCAGTAGCTTATGAGTGGAGTGCGTAGAGAAGACCACCGGAGATTTTTCTCTGTCAATGTCTGGTGACATTCCGAAGCGGCTCATATACATTCTATGGAATTTCGCATAGGCGTACCATGCCTCATCGAAGAGAACGAAATCCACAATCTTTTCAAGCTTGTCGAGGATGGTTTTCGCGTTGTAACAGAGGCCGTCATATGTCGAATTAGTGATTACAGCAAGTTTTATTCTGTAGTTCTCTTTGTCTTCCACGAGAGGGCTTTCATTTATTGCCTTTTCGATTTCACTCCATTCAAAATCCTCTTCATGGATCGGCCCGATAATTCCTAAAGAGTTTCTGCTAGGCGTGAGGTAGATTGGTATCGCACCTGTCATTATTATTGAATGCATAATCGACTTGTGGCAGTTCCGATCTATAAGGACAATGTCCCCCGGGGTCACACAATAATGGAAGACGATCTTGTTGGATGTTGAGGTACCGTTCGTCACAAAATATGTCTCGTCGGAACCGAAAATCTTGGCAGCAGACTTTTCCGATTCTCCGATGGCTTCTGTATGCTCGAGGAGAGAGCCAAGTTCCGGCACCGAAACGGATAAGTCGCTCCTGAAAATGTTCTCCCCGAAGAAGTTATGGAAGATCTTCCCGGTAGATGACTTGAGGAAAGCCTCTCCTCCGCTGTGACCGGGGGTGTGCCACGAGTACTTGAATTCATCCACGTATCGTATGAGCTCTTTCAGAAAGGGGGGCTGCAGTTCGTCCATGTAGCGCTCTGTTGCTTCCTCAATTCTTCCCGCGATGAAAGAGGGACTGTCTTCGAGCTTCCAAACGTAGCCATCGATCTGACTGATTATTTCGAGAGGAATCTCCATAACTTTTAGTTTCTCAGTCATGAGGAATATGGGAATAAGCATATTCCTTCCGCGGATTATCTCGATTATCTCTCCCGGGCCTAGAAACTCAGCATCTGGTTTGATCACAAGATCCCAGTCGAGCAAAACACAGCTGACATTTGAATGAGACATGAACTCAATTCTACAGTCGTAGCCTGAGTAAGACTCTATGACTGAAAAGCCTCGCTTCTGAAGCTCTCTTATGATCTCTCTTGTCGCTCTCCCCCCAGTGTTTTCTGAAAGTAAGTCATCGTCAACTACCAGAACAGGAAAGTCCTTGAACAGCTCCATTCTATCCCCTCGATTCTGCCTTTCTGTAGGCAACAAACGAACCCTTCGGTACTCCGAGAAAGCCGCCGATTACATCGCACTTGGCCATAAGCAAAAAGAAGATCTCGCGTTTTGCCGAGCTTAAACCTTCTAGATTGCCCTGTCCTTTAGAGATTACTACATCGGCCCTGGAATAAACATCGAAAAAACCTCTCTGCATAGTCTTTTCCTGAGCGCCAGGTGCATCTGCTCCAGAATCGATTATCGTTGCTACTTCGTCCATGCCTATTTCAAGGGCCTCTCGCATCGTTATGTCATTAAGAGCCGGTATTGTTCTTACCGAGAAGTAGCTGTTCGGCACTCCGGAGAGTTCTAGCAGAAGTTTATCGAGAACAGCTTCGCCACAGTTATCACCGACTATGAGAAGCGAGTCGGTGCTTCGTATCCTTTGCGCTAGCTCTTCTAGATCATCTATTGCGAAAGGTCTCGACAGTGCATCCTTCATTGTCTTATGAATGTCTATCTTATGACCAGGAGCAACATCTATAATATTACCGGCTACCGATAGTTTCAGCGCTCCTAACAAAGGATCGTCAAGCTTGAGGAGTTCCTCCTTAAGATCGTCGTATATTTCCATAAGACTTCTGTTTGAAAGTCTCTTGACGTCCCTGAAAGCGTCATGGTTGCCAAAGAGAGGTTTCAACGCCTCTCCGACCTTTCTGCCGATATCTATAGGAGTATCTGACCAATCCATCTCCGCAACCTCTTTGAGAAAGGTTCTAACAACCTGTTTCTTCTCTTCCTCTCCAGCGTTATTAACGTCTAGAATCCGTAGCAAACTGCTCAGATTGCAGGGGATGCACCTAAGATCTATCTTCATTCAATCACCTCACACTGAATTATACAGTGTTTTGTTGAGCGAGACTTCTACCCGATTTGACTTGTAGGTCTAGCCTGGAGGGGAACTTCCCGACGTAGTCGGCCTCGCCTCCT
>NZ_DJHG01000037.1:0-7514 GCF_002432955.1 Mesotoga sp. UBA5825
GCGCCATCTCTTGACCCTACCTTTGAAGAAACGAGTGGAAGATCGAGGGAACGAGAGAGAACGCTTTGAACTTGAGATGAAGCTTCGCTTCGAGAAAGACGATATTCGAGACCACCAACATTACGAGAAATAGCAGATCCTGTATTTTGCAATGCACGATGACAGAACAAAAGAAGCGAAAAACGAGACGAGACGCACTTCAAAGAGCACACGCCCCATTTGCAATCGGTCACCCCCCGCTGAAGGGGATTTAAGATCAAGAGCAGAAGAGTGGTTCATCGTTCCGACACTACGTGTCCAGGTTCTTGGTTGAAGACCACGAGATCATGAGACAGCGAAACGGATGAGATGAGATCCAGAGAATATGATGTGGGTAATGATGAGCGTAGAGCGGTGATTTAAGATCAAGAGAGTAGAGATGCGTGAAATCGTGATTACTTGACAATGGTCACTGATTCTGGAACCAAGGAATGAAACATTTGAACTCCAAGAAGACGATGAGGGTATGATAAGGCTTTGCTAGAATGACAATATCTGTGAAAATCATCACACTATTTCCCTATGCGTTCCACAATATCTAATCTTGCCAGACTTATGTTCGGGAATCAGTGTGCGAAATGGCGTAACGAATTTCAGATACAGAGTCCTCAAAGACTTCAAGAAGCTTTTTATCATCCAGTGTATTGAGGATCGTGTATCGTTGCCTTATCGTTCTGGCAATCTTCAAGATCTCAGAAAACCTTCCACTATCAAATAGATCCTCCGGTAGATAGTTGAAAAATCCTAGATCGCAAAGGAGTTCCAATACTTTTTCATAGAGCTCGGCATCATACGCTTTGAGGACAATACAAGTGTAGAATCCAGTCTGATGGCCATGGAGAAAGTTACTGTTGAAAACAACATCTGCCGCGTGGGAGAGCATGTGCTCGGAACCGCTTGCAGAACGAGAGTTCCCCGCATATTCCATGGAAATTCCGCTCGTGATCAGCGAATTCACTAGTGTCTCCACAAAGTCTTCGTCATCAATGCTGGCGTGCCTGAAGTTGAGCAAACTCTTGTAGCTCATTACAGAAAGCGTCTTTGCGAAGTAATCGATCTGTTCTCCCGTACGCTGCGCTGAGAGCTCCCAATCAAGAATGGCAGGGACATTCGAAATCGCATCACCCAAACCTGCATAGAGATATTTCTTCGGTGCACTGTGTATTACGCTTACATCTGCAAAGAGGGCGAAAGGCATTCTCGCCCTGAGGCTGTCGCTTCTGCCATTGCTAAGCTTCATTGAAACGACAGGAGAACAAATTCCATCGTTCGAAGCTAAAGTAGGAAGAAGAATCAACGGGATGTTCAGAATGTGACCGAAGAACTTGACCGTATCGAGGACTGATCCACCGCCAATACCAACTAATGCATCAGGGCGAATACTATGAACAAGGTCGACTTTACTTATGAGATTGTTCAGGTTCGGCCTCTCATCAACCATGAACACAGATTGATCTTTGCTCTCTATTGAATCTCTTATATAAGGTAAGATGTCAAGCACTTCCTTCTGAGTGACAAAACAGACACTGTTGAATCTCATCATTTCTAGAAAAGCGGACAGTCCTTCAGAAGCGCCAGGCTTAACAATTATGTATTTTGGTATCTCTATCGATCTAGTGGAATGATCAATCAACACGTCACCTTCAGTTCGGAGCATTGGCAGACATTAATTTGAATCTGCTTCCAAATGAATTCTACCAGTTGCCCAAGCAGAAGGCAATTTAACGATCCCTTGTCTTTGTTGGCAGAAGAGTTGTTATGTAACTACATTATTGATTCGACATTTGTTTGAAGATCCCTATCTCCAAAACTGGATGTATGGACAAAGATGCCCGGCAAAAGACACCCAGAAGCGTCTGTCTAGATGGACCCCAGTCAAAAAAGGATACTTTGAGAATGTTCGTCCTAGTCAGCCCTTCGGGAGAGTTTCTTGATGGCCTCTTCTTCGGTAGCTACGAAGAAGTTCTGGGTGCCCCTGTTCGACTCGGCAATGAATGCACGCAGGCTGTTGCTATTAACACTGGTGAAGTCTCCGACAATTGCAAGCCTCAACCTGTAGTTCGTCATCTTCTGAAGAATCTCCCCCGCAAGACCTGTGTTGAGATCGTAGAACTCCTCTGGAAAGTGCTCCTTTCTGAATATGAAATCGGTGCAGCCTTCATAGACACTGTCCGATATTGAGTCAAGCAATGCCTGTGCATTACTTATAGCAACGTCTTGCGCATCATAAACTCCTATCTTTGCATTCTCATTTTCAATGATTTTCATTTTCTCACCGACCCCTGAGCGATCTCGGTATATGATATCAGAGAGCTGGAATGTAATCCAAATAGGGACTGATTCTCTTTCATGGCGCGAGCTTTGAGAACTAAGAAGCGTTCCTCAAAGGGCGAAAAACAGACCAGTGCAAGTGGCACCTTTTCGACCATGTTCAAAATTGCTACAGAAAGAGAAATGTGCTGGACGCAGAAAAGAACCGTTCCTTATCATCTGATAGATTGAGAGAGCAAACGAAAAAAGCCGGAAGTTCCCGAGAAGGGATACACCGATTTGCCCGCTTGTTTGATGTTGCCGACAAAGCATGAAATACTTCATGGCTGTTTGGATGCATCCGCATTATACAATATTACTCGAGAACAAATAGGTGTTTATGGGGGGATGTTCATGAGAAGAATACTGACATTGCTTTCTTTGGTACTCGCGATTCTAACGTTTGCACGATTCGAGATCAAACTGCCTGTCTTCTCGATGCCGGAGTTTGATTCAAGGAACGGTATCATAGAGGTCTTCACAGATTTCTCAGAGCAGAATCTATTACTTGAAGTGACTGTGGTCTTTGCGGATGAAGATCACCCGTGCGCGTTACTCGATTTCCTGTACGATGCCTACAGATTCTTCAGATACGGTCGTGTAGAAGATATAGAAACCTTCTACGTAAGATACAATTCCGACGGTCAGATAATCGTAATCGATTTTCCCGGCGTGTTCTCCGGAGACCACTCCTTCACTGACACGAAAGATCTGCACGGCTCGGCAGTCCTAATGATTCAATTCATAACGTTTTTGGAGGACAGGCCGATTGTTTTCGTGAACACTTGGAACCACATGTTCGGGGTCATGCCGTCTTTCGACAGAGCCACCGAGATTCTGTTCTTAGATTACGTTCTGACAGATGGAAAGAGAATCGATGCAGAGCGGAAATACTCATGGCATTACTGAACAGGTTTGAACTGTATCTCTCTGGAAGAAAGAGGCCGATTGTTCGAGAAAGCGTGAGAGCTGCTCATCAAGTGTAGACAGTTGATCATGTGAAGGACCATTATGTTGAGTCATTTTTTCTATGACGAATGAAGCGTTCTTCGCATGAAAATAAACCTGTAGAAACTATGAACGTAATTATTTGGATCGTCATTCCACAAAATTCCGGCCTTCTGTGGAGTGATAATCCGCGAACTCTTTTCGCAGCGGTTGTTCTGTAGATCCCTTCGCTTTTGTGTGGCGGTTGACTTATAATCTTTCATCGCAATCATTCAGCTAACGGCCGCCAGGTTGTTTGGAAAACATGAATATCGGCTCAAGGAGATGAAGTTCTTGAACAAAACCAGTCTAGAAAGGGTGAAAGTCGAAACAAGAGAGCTCGATAGGCGCGTGAAAAGCTACTCTGAGAGAGCCGATGACGGCACCGTACATGTCAAAGCAGACGACACATCGTTCGCAAAGCAAGATGCTGAAAAGCTTATCGAATTACTTGAAGAGCGGACCAGGTACCTACCATTGAGAAGAGGTCTGAGTGTTTCAATTGAAGGTCCTGAATCAGAGATGAAAGAGTTTATTCCGAGGGTCAGAAACTCTATCAGAGATTCTCTTGTTCCGCTAGTCTACTACGTTGATCTGGATCTGAAAAGACTGGCAAGATTAAGTGTCATTCTTATCGTGGTCGGCATGCTGGCAATGGGCAGCGCTTCGATCCTTACGGAATTATCATTTAACGCGTACGCTCTTCACGAAATTCTGGTCATTGCGAGCTGGGTTTTTATATGGGCTGCCGTTGAAACCTTCTTCTTCGAAAGAAGAAAGTTGAAGAACAGAAAGCACCATCTTCAAAGGATCTACTCAGCAGAGTTCACAACGGCTAATCAAAGGGGAAGTACCGCAACTCTAGATTAGCTTCAGCAGTAATACGTTATCGCTAGGAGGCGAATTCAGTGGCTAAGAAAATGCCAGTAGTTTACTGGGAAATCAACGCACTAGATGGGGAGTCACTTTCGGAATTCTATGAGGAAGTCTTCGAATGGGAAACAGAAGTTAGCGATACTAAATTCCATTCATTCAGGAGCGGAGACCCTAAAGGAATAAACGGAGGCATATTCACGGGAAAAGGCACTCTTCCTACTCACAGGGCTCTCTATATCGAAGTTGAGGATATGGATGAGATCATTGAACGAGTCAAGAATCAGGGACAGGAAATTCTCCAGGGGCCGTTCGAATCTGGGAATAATATCCTTGCATTCTTTACAGATCCAGAAGGCCATATGATCGGCCTGATACAGAGGAAGTAGAGAAAAGCACGATAGCTGCTGCGACACCGGCTTGTATAATGAATGTTGCTCGGATTCTTTCAAGATTTTAATACAAGAACTGAACCTGTAAAGTTAGAGACAGATCACTGAAGGCCGCTGTCATTGCGAAGCATCGATGATAATCAAGAATGCGAATGCTAACGAACAGTAAATAATGGAGTCCCCGGAAACGTCCCTCGTTGGGTCTCTGCAAAGAATTCATAGATTTTCTGGAAAGGGCAGAAAAGAGAACGGTAGCTTCTGAAGCAGCTGAGGAGTATCTCAATCAACGTTTCGATAGTATTGAAGCATCTCTGGCAAGAATCGAAAGTGAAGGCAATTTCATAACTGCCAAAGGAAAGAAAGAATTAATGCACTCCCTTGACGAGGCCGTCGAGGAGGCAGCAGAGGTCTTCAGAAGCTATGGTTTCATGTACACGAGATGGCCAAATCAAAAAGATCTCGAGCTGAGAAACAGAATCGATAACCTTGTTATAAAGAAAGAAAGCAACTCAGTTCACTATGAAAACCCTGCTGAGGTATTTGAAGTTGTGGAAAGACCGGCTGACTTGATAAGAGGAGAGTTGATCTGGCTGGATGTGGCATCGAATGCTATCACTCTCAAAGGTCTCAATTGTCCTTCGACAGAAATAGGCTAATAATTGAGATGAGGGCGGGTAGCGACCCTTCGACAAGATTCAAAGTATACGATCTGGATGCAGGCGAGTACGATGTCTTTGCTCTTCCTTTCGAAGCAGTTCAGATTGTCTCGACCGATCAATATAACTACAAATGGCGAGACGATGAAATACTTACCATTTATTCACACACCGGGCAAGCAGTTTCGGTCAATCGCGCAGGGAAGTTCTCTGAGTTTTCCTACAGCTCGGTAAACGGGCTGGAGTTCTTCGGATTCAGCGATACCGGCGACTTTGGCCTTTTCCGCGGGCAGAGGGGAAGATATTCGTCCAAGAGACGCAGACTTCTGCAGTGAAAAACATCGGAGTAACTTACTCGACGAACAAGCTTCACTGGCTGCCGGAAGAGGACAGAGTTTTCTTCATCGAAGAAAATGGCTTCATTGCAGTATTTTATGCAGTGAAGGGGACTCTATCTACAGAAGATCTCGTCCTCACCGCTTCATCCTGCGCGGTCCTCCCTGGCGGCAAGTGGCTAGTTTATGGAGATGCCTTCGAATTAAAGGCAATCAGACTGGATGGATCAGAAACAATCCGATTGCTTGAAGTATCTGAATCGAGCGAAATTTCAATCGCGGGGACCGTTCACTTGAGAGGAAATTTTTTCCTTCTCTTGTGGATGAAGCATGGAGAAGAATTCGACTACGCCGTTCAAGTGTGCAGCACATACTGATTGCGCAAAGTCTAGAGAGTGCCGGACACGCCACGGATTCTGCGTGATCAACTCTTGGCGGGAGCACCATTTGCATGAGAAAGAATTGCGGTCGTGGCGAAAGAAATACGTTAGTCTCTGTGAAGCATGAGAACTATGTTGACTGGACTGGAGAATGGCAGCCGATCAAATAACCTAAATGACAGATATTTGTCTCATCGCCTCTTCTCTGGGGGTGTATACTGAAATTGAAACCAAATCCTTATGTGAGGGGTGATTGTATTGAAAGTTACGAGGAGAGCTTCTCTGGCCGTAGTTCTGGTCTTGCTTCTTGGCACCATGCTTCTAGCGGCCGGAACCGAGTACACTGTTGTAAAGGGAGACACTCTATGGGAGATTGCAAAGACCTATGATGTCGACTGGAAGGAAATCGCTGAACTCAACGGAATCACTGATGAGTTTGCACTGCAGGTGGGAACGGTATTGAAGATTCCTGCGGCGTATACGGAAATATCGGTCATGATTCCCAATATCGATCATGATATTCCTGCTGTTATCTGCATCCCTAAAGGCGATGGACCATTTCCAATAGTCGTCATGCTTCATGGAACCGGCTCTGACAAGAGCGAAGCCGGCGGAGGCTACCTCCTGGCAGCTCCTGCTCTCGCAGAGGCAGGTATTGCCAGTATCCGCTTCGACTTCATTGGTAATGGCGAGAGTACTGCAGACTACATCGACTACAACTTCACATCGGCTGTGGACGATACGAATATCGCCTTCGCTTACGCAGCAAGTCTTCCGAGAATAGACGGCCATAGAGCAGGAGTAATGGGCTGGAGCCAGGGTGGAACAATCGCTTTGCTCGCTGCAGGACAGAATCCGGCTTATAAATCGGTGCTTTGCTGGGCAGGCGCACCCGACCTGTCGGGTGTTGCAGATCTAGAAGCTTACGAAATTGCAAAGGAAAACGGATTCTATGAGCTTACATTTGAATGGAGAAGCTCCCTTAAGCTAGGTCTTCAGTGGTTCGATGAAGCTTATGGCACTGACGTGTTACAGGTCTTCTCTAACTCCACAGCGCCAGTACTAGCAATCAATGGTGCTCTAGATACAGTAGTTGATCCTGTAAATGCTCAGAGAATTGTCGATGCATCAAGAAACAATGAGTCAGAAGTTCTTCTTATAGAAGGCGCGGACCATACGTTCAACATTTTCACGGGGGACATGACAGCCTTTGATCAGTTGATCGGGGCCACCGTAGATTGGTTCGTCAAAACACTTTAGAGATCGTCTGAAAAAGAGGGACTCCATTTTTAGGAACAAGAGCAGTTCCTCGTTCCGACGCTTCGCGTCCACGTTCTTGGTCATCAGTTCCAAGTTCCAAGATTCAAGTTGCAAGTTATAAGAACAAAAGCTAAAAAGCGGCTCTCGGTTCTGGAGTCTGGCAAAGATTGAGCAATCACTATTCTAAATGCTCTCGAGGGTTTTATCCCAGATGTCTCTCCGCTGTATTCCAAGATCTAGTATTCGATTTCAACGAAGACGGCTCTAAACAGCGTACAGCGG
>NZ_DJHG01000035.1:0-77642 GCF_002432955.1 Mesotoga sp. UBA5825
ACCTAGACTGCACTCCTGCCACAAGCTCAGCCGTGAACCTTGAAATCAGGTGAAGAACGTCTTCTCTGTCTTGAGGACTCTCTATGAAATCATATCTATCTCCGTCAATAACTAACTTACGACAGAAGGTGACGCTGTTGATCCATTCGCTGTAAAGACCATTCAGTCTTTCGATGTAGTCCTCGCTGACACCACTCTCGAAACCACGCCCTCTCTTCCTTATTCTCTTCAACAACACGTTCTTCGAGCACTTAAGATAGACAATTCCGTCTGGGGCGGTCAGATGTTCAGAAAGTGTCTGGTAAGTGTCCATGTATAATTGCCAGTCCCTTTCATCGATATAACCCATAAGCTGAAGATTGCGAGCAAATATCTCAACGTCCTCATATATAGTTCTGTCTTGAAGAATCACTGCGCCCTCTGTCACGACTCTCTTGAGGAAGTCGAATCTCTTTATCAAAAAAAATAGTTGCGAGTGGAAGGCCCATCGCTCCATGTTGGAGTAAAAATCCTTCAGAAACGGGTTTTCATCCACTGCTTCGTAGACCCCTCTGAATCCCAGAGTCTCCTCAAGAAGCGAGGTGAGAGATGATTTTCCTGCTCCAATGTTTCCGCAAATTCCAATAATCATAAGATCGCCTCGATTCTCTCAAAAACCTTCTTGAGATCTTCTGGATTTCTCACAAAATCGATGTTCGAAGTATCAATTCTCAGAACCTGGCTTTCGGTCACGTCTTTCATGTAATTCTCATAAGCATCGCTTAACATCGAGATATAGGTCCTGTCCATTCTTCTCTCGAAGGGTCTGTCCCTCAAAGCGATTCTGTTCATCAAAATGTCTACCTCAGCAAAGAGATAGACTATGAGGTCGGGATGGAGGACCTGCTCTTTAAGGGCATTGAAGATCTTCTCATAGAGTCTTAGCTGTTCGCCTTTCAGAGTTAGCGAAGCGAACAAGTGATCCTTCACAAATGCATAGTCGGAGATTACTCCTTGGCCTTGAGAAGCCGCCTTTTTCAGTAGTGACTGTTGATCAAATCGGCTTATCAAGAAGAAGAGTTGAGTTTGAAAGGCCCACCTGTCCATGTCTTCGTAGAAGTTCGTGAGAAAAGGATTCTCCTCGACTACTTCCAGTACAGTGGGCATCGTGTACTTCTGAGATAGCAATTTGACCAGGGTAGTTTTACCAACCCCGATTACGCCCTCAACAGAAACGTATTTTCCACTAACTTTTGAAAACATCATATGAATTCAAAACTCCCTTACACTCAAGACTTAGTAAAGATCTATATCGAAAATCCGAAATGACAATAAGGAGCGATTTTCTCACGATTGCTCACCGTATCACAAATTTACATTGCCATCATTGCCAAGAATCTTCTCCGGCGCCCTCAGTCCATCAAAAAAAGGTTTCAGGTAATCCAGAACAGCCTCCAGATAGTAATGAACTGTCTCATGATATCCTGGTACAGAAAGTACTATTGAGTCTTTTATCGTTCCTGCTCCCACCCTGTAAAGGCACAGAGATGGATCGGCAACAATTGCGTTTCTCAACATGGCAGTCTCGATTCCTGTTGCTCTCTTGTCTACAAGAGATAAGACAACCTCAGGACCAATGTCTTCTCTGTATAGACCAGTTCCTCCAAGAACCAGAACAACATCGTTTGAACAGGAGTCTGCATATATCGCTTCTTTCAGGTCGCTCATTACTGGAGCGACATCAGTGGAGCCGGTATACGTGAAATCATGGTCTTCAAGAATCCTCTTTGAGATTTCTATTGACCGAGAGATTTCCTCAAAGAAGCCAGACTCAAGTATTCTGATTATCTTGCAGCTGTACATAACACACCTCCGAAATCACTTGTGAAGGATATAAGTGGATACCGGTGCAAGTATTACCCTTCCGGACAGCCTTTCAAACGCATCTTCTGAGACTCTGTCTTTGTCAGCAACAAGATTCCAGCTTTCATCGGGTAAGGTTATCTCGCTTGGTTCAAGATTACCGTTGAAGATTACGAGAATTTCATCCCAAGAATCGCCTACCGCTCTGCCATCTATAGTGAAAGCGACTATGTTCCTAGGAGCGTCCAGGAATTTGAGATTTCTGCTTATTTCTTCGGCTGAGCCCATCCTGAATGCGGGATGATTGTTTCTCAGGTGTATCAGAGCCTTGTAGTACTCGAACAGGTCAATGAATTCCGCTTTTCTGGAATAGTCCATCTTGTTCAGCTCTACCCCCGCGTTGTAACTGTTCTCGTTTCCGTATTTCGTGCGCGCAAAATCAACTCCTCCATGTAGGAACGGAATCCCCTGAGAAAGAATAACAATGGCGTTTGAAAGCTTCTGAGCACTAATCAGGAGCTCTTTTGGGGCATCGGGCATCGCTGCACTGTTCTTGTCCCAGAGTGTCTGATTGTCATGAGCCGAAACATAGTTTATTGTCTCTGCCGGGTCATCAGCAAAGTCCTTAATATCGTTGCTGTAATCAATACTACCTACAATTCCACGCATTATCCTTCGTTCTTTTGCACGGCTTCCAAGAGCAAAACCCTTTACCTTTGGATCGAAAACGCTACCTCTTATCGCATCGCGAAGATTATCATTGAAGACCGCTACTCCGGTACCCCTCTGATCTCCCTTGCCAAAGGTGATCGTTGCTCCCCAGCCTCCCCAAGGTTCACCGTATAGGAGAATCGATTCATCAATAGCATGTAGTTCTCTGTCTATTGCAAGAACAGTGTCGCGGTCTATCAAACCCATGAGATCAAACCTAAAACCGTCGATTCGGTAATCTTGGACCCACATCTTAACTGTATCGAGAATATGCTTCCTCATCATCGGCCTTTCGGTAGCTATTTCGTTTCCGACCCCAGTTCCATTAAGATAGTCGCCTGTTCTGTCCGTTCTGTAGAAGTAATAGGGAACAGTCTGGTCAAATGGTGAGGAAGAACCTGTTGTTGCAGTATGGTTATATACTGTATCGAGAATCACCCTGATTCCATTATCGTGGAAGGCTTTGATCATCATTTTCGACTCAGCAATCCTGCTAAGTGGGTCATAAGGATCTGTGCTATAGTGTCCTTCCGGAACCATGTATAGATATGGATCATACCCCCAGCCGTATTGTCCGTCAACGCCCTCATCGATATAGTGAATATCATTGAATGGCATAATATGAACGTGAGTTACGCCAAGTTCAATTATATGATCCAGTCCGGCGGTGACCCCATCAGGCCCGGTCTTTCCTCTTTCGGTTAGTCCCAGGTACTTTCCTTTACTCTCTATGTCGGTATTTGAGTCTGATGTCATATCGCCAACATGGATCTCGTAAATAATCGCGTCCTCCGGCTTCGCAAAAGGGGGGATTTCATGGCCTGTCCAGCCATCGAACACTGCCTTGTTATGATCGATTACGACTGATCTCTCGCTGTTTCTTGTTACTGCTCTAGAGTAGATGTCTACAGTCTCTCTTTCCTTACCGTAAGAGAAAAACCGGTACTTGTAGGCTTTTAAATGCTGATCACCCTCAACCGTCGCTTCCCACACACCTGCCTCGATTTTGCTCATGGGGACCTCTGTGTACACTTCGGAATAGAGGTCTTCAAAGAGTATGACTGTAGCCGAAGAAGATACGGGAGACCAAACTCTGAATACTGTTTTACTCTCCGAGTAGATTGCTCCAAGTTCTTTGTCGTAGTAAAACTGTGGATCATCCAGCGCCTTTCTAACGATCACTTCGCTTGACAGAAACCCTTCGATCTCTAGAGAGAGTTGTTTGTTCACGTTTTCAGCGGCAATCGGTTCGGAAAGCACAATCTTCACGTAGTTTGTGGTTGATATGTCTGTCGGATCAGCCTTCTCAAACCTCTCGATTTTGAGCACAGAGCCGTTCAAGGTAACTTTTGGAGCTGCCGTTTTAGTGTCAACCGGGGCGGATAGAGAGGCCAGAATCTCAGTCAATGAATCCAGGAAAGCGATCTTAACTTTCGGTGTAAGATCTATCTTTTCCGGATCTAACAAGAATTCTTCTTCACCCTCAACTACCCAAATCTCTACTAAACCGGATTCAGGGATATCTACAAATCTATCAACGGCTATGTCCTTTTTTTCCCACTCGCGAAGTCTAACAATGAATCCGAGTCTCGAATGTTTGTCGGCAAGCCTTACTATCGAAGTGACTCCGAAATCGTCGATTTTGTCGAAAGAATATGACTTTCCATCCATGCTCTTTGGTTTATCGGGCCATACCCAGAGATTCCAACCGTCGTAGTTGTTATCGTACCTATGATAGTGGATTATAATTACAGTTTCTGCGCTGTAATCAGCTGAACTTTTCCCCATGCTTTCTCCTGTAAAAGCCAAAATCGTTGTTCCGAAGATAATCACCAAGAAGAACAACACTCTTTTCATTATAAAGCCTCCTTCAGTTAAGTGGGGTTACAATGAAGCCACTAATTCTTCTATCGTATTCATATTCGAAAAGGGTTTCGCTACCACTTGGAGCCCTTACCCTCAGGTAGCCTCCTCTAGGATCAAGGAAGCTTTCCCAGACAAAATCATACTCATAAGAAACGGTTCGTGATCTGTCAAGTGTTACAAGTATTGTTATTTGCTCGTGGACTTCAGCCTCTTTTCCTGAAGCGAAGAAGAAGACATCCTCATCAACACTTCTATCTGACTTTGAGACTATCGAGATTGAATAACCTTCTGAACTTCCTCTCTCTTCAGCGGCTAGGACTATAAGGGCATACTCGCCGTTATCGAAGATCTTGATTTCTGAAATCACGAGTTTTGCATTCTGGACTGACGAGTCTTGGACAGGCGGCTGATCTTCTTGCCCATAATCTTCTTCTATTCGTGATTCCAGAGAGTTTGCTTCATCTGCCCAGATACCCAGTTTCTCCTTGGAAGCGTATTCCTCGGCATAGCTCAGTTCGATTTCTCCATCTGCAACGGAAATAGCAAGACCGCTTGATACGATTATTGATTGAAGTAGATAGACTTCATCTTCGATCGAGATCCATACGTAAGCAGAAGAAGGTTCTTCAGTAGATATCTTCTGGATCCTTGCCCAAGACCCTATTGTACTTCTTAGAAGAGCAAGAAGCGCTCTGCTATGAGGTCTTGACCAGTCATACTTCGGAATCTCGATTCCCTCCAAAACTACTCTTTCAAGAAGACCTTCTTTCAAAATCAGGAGATCAAAGTTGTTCACAGTCCCTACTATGAGGGCTGGAAACCCGGAAGGCGTAGCATCCGGAGAAACATAATGAGTATTAACCATAATAGATGGCTCTGCCATAACGACCATGGGCGAAAGGCTTATCATAAACGATATCAGAAAGATTGATAGCAACTTCACTGAGCTTCTCTCTTTCAAGTATTACACCTCCCCTCACGATCAAAAAGAAGTATATCATCTTAGCTTATTAGAAGAATAATTTGAAGGTCTGTGTTGAAAGTTGGACTTTGCTGATCAAGTGGTTTTATCCATGAGAATCTCTGTTTTTCAGTAGAACCATGCAGCGTTCAACAATCGAAAAAACGGTTGCAGGAACAATCCAGCCAAGGTAATTGAACAAGATATCCAGAGTGTCGAACTGTCTGTAAGGAGATATGATTTGAAGAGATTCGAGGACTAAAGGTCCAATCACCAAGAAGAACCCAAGGGCAAGCCTGTTCAGACGGCTGGCTCCGATTCTTGAAATCAGAATCAGAAGAACACCTCCGGAGAAGAATCCTACGAAATGAAGGAACTTGTCGCTTCCGACTACAAAAGTTTGTACTCCCGGTCTCAAATAAAAGTAGACTGTTGCAATCATGTATGTGATTGACAGAATCGCAGTTATTATCTTCTTCATAACTAAGATTATGCTTGTGACAAACATGAAAGTCAACGACATTTCAAGAAGTGAAACCTCCCAAACGAGTTGAAAAGCTGATCTTTCTTTACTATAATGAATTGTATTGCGAATCGAGAGGAGGACAAATCAAATGTCCAAAGTTTGTGAAGTTTGTGGTAAGGCACCAAGAACCGGAAATATGGTCTCTCACTCAAATAAAAAGGCCAAGCGCTGGTGGAAGCCGAATGTTCACAAAGTCCGTGCCGTAGTTGATGGTGAGGTAAAGAGAATTAATGTTTGTGTGAAGTGCCTTAAAGCTGGGAAAGTCACAAGAGCAATTTAGTTATAGCATACCTAGCGTGTTTTGCCAAAAAGGTATTCCATGAATAGTAGAAAGACCTACGCCTTAGTAAATCTGTCTGCCTATAGACAGAATCTTCTTTATTTAGCTGGGAAAGCATATCCAGCGAGGCTGATGGCAGTTGTGAAAGCAGATGCGTACGGCCATGGCGCTGAACAGCTGTCCAAAGTAGCCGAGGAAGCTGGCGTTGAAAGGCTTGCAGTTGCTTTTCTTGAAGAGGGGATAAAGCTTCGAGAGAGCGGAATATCTCTTCCGATTCTTGTCCTGAACTATGTGGATAATGAAGAGATACTTGCTGCAAAGGAGTACGGTCTTACATTGTCGCTCTGTTCCTCCGGTCAGCTTGATAGCATTTCTGGCCTCAACGAAACCCTTCCTGATTTTGAGATTGCAGTAGATACAGGGATGAGACGGCTTGGGATGAAATGGGAAGAATCGATCAAGTTATATGAGTCGGCGGTCGCTAATGGAATCAAAATAACGGGTGCTTACACACACTTTGCTACCGCCGATGAAAAGGATAGCGATTTCGTTTTCGAGCAGAGTGAGGAGTTCAGAAAGTTCCTCCAGGGCATTGGTAAGAGCAGGGGCAGGGACTTCGTGGTTCACATTTCGAATAGCGCCGGTACCATCTTTCTTGATAACAAAGACTACGATTATGTTAGAGTGGGTATTGCAACATATGGTCTTCAACCATCGAGCGTTATTGACTATAATCTCAAGCCGATAATCGAGTGGAAAACCTGCATTTCCTTCCTAAAGAAGATTCGAGCCGGTGATTCAGTTAGTTATGGAAGAACCTTTGTTGCCGGACGAGAGATGCTTGTTGCCACTATTCCTGTTGGCTATGCAGACGGCTTTAATAGACTGCTCTCTAACAGAGGTTGTGTTATTATTGCGGGCAGGAGATGTAGAGTCCTGGGTAGGGTTTGCATGGATCAATTTGTGGTTGACGTATCACATGTCGATAGTAAGCTGTCGGTGGGAGACGAAGTAGTTATAATCGGTTCACAGAAAGAAGAGACGATAACTGCGGAGGAAATTGCAGAACTGTGCGGTACCATAAATTACGAAGTGGTTTGCTCTATCACTTCTAGAGTTCCCAGGATCTATTGGAAAGGAGAAGATTATGAAACTCCGCGACATAATAGGAAATGAGATTCTTAGTCAGATAAATGACGACCAGGATAAAACTAATAAGGACGGTCTTCCGTTTGTTTCGGACCTGCGCCCGGGAAGTTCTGTCCTTTCAATATTTAAGGTTCATTCTAAGAGAATTCAGGAGGCTCGAGACGGGAAGAAATTCCTTCTTCTCACTCTTTCTGACAAGACAGGCGCGATAAGAGCTATCGATTGGTTCAACGCAGAGCACAACGATGACACTCTGGAACAGGGAACCGTTGTAAGAATCTCGGGGCGGGTAGTTGTATATGAAGATAGGCAGCAGCTGAATCTTGATTCGGAAGGTATTCAAGTTCTAGAAATCGGACAGTATGATCCCGAAAGATTCATGGCTGTAACAACCAAAGATATCCCGCAGATGTATGATGATCTTTTGGGTCTTATAAACAATATGAGTGAAGAGCATATCAAGGCCTTGCTGAGAGATATCTTCGAAAACGATAAGAAGTTCATTGAGAAGTTCATTATCTCCCCTGCAGCGGCAAAGGTACACCATGCTTACAAGGGTGGTCTTCTGGAGCATACAATGTCTGTTGCAGAGCTTTGCGTTTTCTTGGCAACGAAGTACAGTGATTCTATAGACAGGGATCTTCTGATAGCAGGTGCATTGTTGCATGATATAGGCAAAGTTTATGAATACGCGGTAACGCCTGCCGGAATCGATCGAACTAACGACGGTGAGCTTGTTGGTCATATCGCTATGGGAATTGAGATGGTAGGCAGAGCAATAGCGAAGATACAGGGCTTCCCACGCTATCTTCAAACCGAGATCAAACATCTTCTTCTATCTCATCACGGAGAGATGGAGTGGGGTTCCCCTGTTATTCCAAAGACAACTGAAGCGATTGTTCTTCACATGGCCGACGACCTCGATTCCAAAGTTGCCCAGTTTCGTGAGATTGAAGAGAGAGAATTCAACGGGTCAACGGCTTCTTGGAGCAACTATGATCGTTTTCTGAATAGAAGGGTCTTCATGAAGAACAGAAGATCAGGTGACTGAGGAATTGGGAGTGATATCTTGCCTGACAAGCTTGTTATAGTTGAGTCGCCCGCAAAGGCGAAGACGATTAGTAGATACTTGGGAAAAAACTACGAAGTTGCAGCTTCAAAGGGACATGTTAGGGATCTCCCCGAATCTAATCTCGGATTGAATCCTGAGAATTTCGAACCCACATATGAAGTCCTGAAAGGGAAGGAAAAAGTTGTACAGGAACTCAAAAAGAAGTCCAAAGGCAAGAAAGTCTTTCTGGCTTCTGACCTTGACCGTGAAGGAGAGGCTATTGCGTGGCATATTTCAGAGCTTCTTGGCCTTCCCAGAGATGAAAAGAACAGGATAGTCTTCAACGAGATTACTGAATCTGCAATAAAGAGCGCAATTCTTAGTCCAAGAAATATCGACATGTCAAAGGTTGAAGCTCAAGTAGCTAGAAGGGTTCTGGACAGAATTGTGGGCTACAAGATAAGCCCGCTTCTATGGAGAACTATGACTAAGGGTTTGAGCGCCGGCAGAGTTCAGTCGGTGGCTCTGAAGTTAATGGTTGAGCTTGAGAAGAAGATCGCAGTCTTTGTTCCGCACAGATTTTTCAAGATTTTTGCTAAGACTGCCGAGGATCGGTTCGCTCTTTCGCAAATTGAAGGAAAGAAGTTTAACAACAAATCCGTGACTACTGAAGAAAAGAGAGATGAGATCATTGAAGAGCTCTCGAAAAGCGTTCTCCGTGTTAAGGATGTTAAGAAACGAACTTCCAAGAGAAGCGCTCCGATGCCTTTTATTACTTCAACTCTTCAACAAAGCGCGATTGGGGAGCTAGGATGGAGCGCCAGCAAGACCATGAAAGTTGCTCAACAGCTGTATGAAGGAATTGAGACAGATCAGGGCCAGATAGCCTTCATCACATACATGAGAACAGACTCCACAAGGATTTCGAGTCAGGCAAGAGATAAGGCAGTAGAGATAATCAGCAACAGCTTCGGAAGCGAATACGTCGGTCCTGTTAGATCAGGGGGTAAAGGTAAGAAAATTCAGGATGCTCATGAAGCGATCAGACCAACATATCCCGAAAATGATCCGGAGATGGCCAAGAGGCTACTGTCAGGAGATAATCTCCGTCTCTATGCCCTAATATGGAATAGATTCATTGCTTCTCAGATGGCGAGTGCAGAGTATGCGGTGACAGATGTTGAATTGGCTGACGAAAGCGGCAAGTACATTCTGAGTTTGACCGGAGAAAGAAGACTATTCGACGGGTTTGAAAGGATTATCTCAAGATCCTCAAAGAGCGAAATTGGCCACGACTACAAAAAGGGAGAATTAGTCAAGCCTTCCAAACTAGAATGGGAAGAGGATACAACCAAACCGCCTTCCAGATTCAGTGAGGCCTCCCTGGTTAAAGAACTTGAGAAGAGAGGTATAGGGCGTCCGTCAACATATGCAACGATAATTTCCACACTTCTCGACAGGAAATATGTGCTGAGACAATCCAGAGAACTAAGACCGACATTGCTGGGCTCTATTGTGAATGAGTTCTTAAACGAGTATTTTCCGGATGTTGTTAACACGAATTTCACAGCAAACATGGAAGAAGAACTCGATGGTGTTGAAAACGGATCAAAAAAGTGGCGAGATGTTGTTCACGATTTCTATGAAGGTTTTAGAATAGATCTTGATCAGATTGACAAGAAGATCAAGAAGGGAGAGTTAAGAATCGAATTCGAGACCGATAGGGAGTGTTCTTGCGGCGGAGCCTTCAAGGTTGTATTCGGAAGGTACGGCGGATATCTTAAGTGTCAGTCTTGCGACAAAAACGAGTCTGTGGACATGACGTCCTTCACCTGTGTTATCGATGGAAAAGTTCTTCTGAAAGATGTTGCCCCGAATCAGAAATTAGAAGTTGAGATAGATGAAAGCTGCCCCGAATGCGGATCCAATTTGGTTAAGAGAAAAGGAAGATACGGAGAATTCATTGCCTGTTCTGCCTATCCGAAATGCAAGTACACAAGGAACGTCAGGATTGATGCACATTGTCCGAAATGCGGCGGGGTTGTTGAAAAGCTTAGAAGCAAGAAGGGGAAAAACTACTACAAGTGTTCCGGTTGTGGGGAAATGTTCTGGAACGAACCTACAGAAGAGAAGTGCGAGATCTGTGGCTCCAATCTCTTCCTCAAGGTGAAGCGAGGCGGAAAGAGAGTCAAGTATTGTGAAAACTGCAAGAAGGATTTCGAGGTGGGAGAAGCTTGATGCAGCGAAGGGTTGCCGTTGTTTACGGCGGGCTTTCTAATGAGAGAAACGTTTCGATTAAGAGCGGAATGAACGTAGTAACTTCTCTTGAGAAGCTCGGTGTGGAAGTAGTGCCCTTTGATCTCAGAAGGGAGACGATTCCTGCTCTTCTTACTTTAAAGGTAGACCTCATGTTTTTGGCTCTACATGGTAAGTTCGGTGAAGATGGGACGCTTCAGGGTATGCTAGAACTGGCAGGAATGCCCTACACCGGTTCCGATTCCAGGACCAGTTCGATTTGCTTCGACAAGGAGATTACATACAGGCTTGTCAGGGATATCGTCGATCTGCCCGTATGGAGAAGAATTGGCGGCGAGGTCGATCTTGAGGAGTGGGAGACATTTCCCTGTGTGGTGAAGCCGGTAAGAGAAGGATCGAGCATCGGCGTATTCATCTGTGACGATCTTGCGGTATTGAAGGAAAGAACAAGGGAACTTCTTGGCACTTACGATTTTCTTCTCCTTGAAGAATACGTAGAAGGAAGAGAAATCACCATATCTATCATTGATTCGGAAGATGACCATATGGTTCTTCCGATTCTAGAGATAAGACCGAAGAGACGTTTTTATGATTATGAAGCGAAATACACGGCAGGGTTGACGGATTTTGTGGTCCCGGCTCCAATGAATAATGACGTGTATGAAACGATTATCGAAAAGTCTGCTGCAATCTACGATCTTCTCGGATGCAAGGATTTTGCCAGAATTGATGGAATACTGAGGGATAAGACTTTCTTCTTTCTCGAGGTAAATACTATACCTGGAATGACTGACCTGAGTGATCTTCCTATGTCTGCCAGGGCCGCGGGCATGTCTTTCGAGGACATTGTTCGGGGCGTGATTGAGTCTGCTGAGAAGAGGAACAGGAGGTAATCATGAAGACGATGCACGGTACAACGGTACTGGTTCTGAGAAGAAACGGAAATACTGTTATGGTAGGAGATGGTCAGATCACGATCGGAGATACAGTGATGAAAGGCACAGCCAGAAAAGTAAGGAAGCTTGGTGATGGAGCGGTATTAGCGGGTTTCGCGGGTTCTGTAGCCGACGCAATGACTCTCTTCGAGAAATTCGAGGAAAAGCTCAAGGAAGTCAACTCAAATCTTAAGAGAGCAGCCGTGAATCTTGCTAAGGAGTGGAGAACAAACAAGATTCTTAAGAACCTTCAGGCTCTTCTACTCGTTGCTGACAAAGAGAGCATTCTTCTCGTATCTGGAAATGGCGAAGTGATAGAGCCCGACGAAGAAGTGCTAGCAATTGGTTCTGGCGGTTCTTACGCACTTGCTGCTGCAAGAGCTCTGATGAGGAATAGCGATCTCAATGCAGAAGAGATAGCAAGGAGGTCAATGACTATAGCCAGTGAGATATGCATCTACACCAACACGAATTTCACTCTGGAAACACTTGGAGGAGATAAGTAATGAAGAGAGAAGAATTGGATGAGTTGACTCCAAAGAGAATAGTCGAAGAACTCGATAAGTATATAGTAGGTCAAGACAAGGCTAAGAGAGCTGTCGCAGTAGCCATGAGAAATAGGATCCGTAGACAGAAACTTCCTGAAGAGATGCGAAAAGACGTAATACCAAAGAACATACTTATGATGGGCCCTACGGGGGTTGGCAAGACTGAAATAGCAAGAAGACTGGCGGAGTTGACTGGTTCTCCGTTTACTAAGGTCGAAGCAACTAGG
The DNA here is from genome assembly GCF_002432955.1 of Mesotoga sp. UBA5825. Classification (NCBI taxonomy): domain Bacteria; kingdom Thermotogati; phylum Thermotogota; class Thermotogae; order Kosmotogales; family Kosmotogaceae; genus Mesotoga; species Mesotoga sp. UBA5825. Next base: position 12,353 of record NZ_DJHG01000035.1, read on the forward strand.
TTCACGGAAGTTGGTTATGTTGGGAAGAATGTTGAGTCGATAATAAGGGAGCTCGTTGAAGTCGGGGTCAATATGGTCAAGCAGGAGAAGANNAGGCGATCTTCCAGGTTGAGGAGAGAATCCTTGAAGCCCTGGTTCCCGGTCCTCAGACGAAAGGAAGTGGACCGAGGAACATTCTTGAGTTATTTCAGGGACAACAGCAGTCTAAACCTAGTCAGGAGGAACTTGAAAGAATTAAGGACCGCAGGGAAGACTATAGAGAGAGATTGAGAAGCGGAGATCTTGAAGATCTCGATATTGAGGTTGAGATAGAGGATCACAGTCAACCGATGATAATGATTCCCGGTATGGAAGACATGGGAATCGATATGTCGGGTGTTCTGGGAGGTATGGTGCCGAAGAAGACGAAAAAGAGGAGAATGAGAATTGTCGATGCTCGAAGGGCACTCTTACCGGTTGAAGCTGAAAAACTTCTTGATATGGATAAGGTCATAGCAGAAGCGATTGAAAGAGTTCAAAATAGAGGAATCGTATTCATTGATGAGATAGACAAGATAACTTTCCGAAACGGTTCCCATGGACCAGATGTCTCTCGCGAGGGTGTTCAGAGGGATTTACTGCCGATCATTGAGGGAACAACTGTCACAACCAAACATGGCCAGATAAGAACCGATTACATACTTTTCATTGCGGCAGGAGCTTTTCATGCGGCAAAACCCTCTGATTTGATACCTGAATTTCAGGGAAGGTTTCCTATAAGAGTTGAGCTTGACGCGTTGACCCAGGGGGATTTCCTAAGAATCCTGGTTGAGCCTAAGAATGCAATAACGAAACAATACGTTGCTTTGCTTGAAACTGAAGGTGTAGAAGTGAAGTTCACCGAAGATGGCCTCAATGAGATAGCCAGGGTATCCCACAATCTTAATGAAAGTATAGAGAACATAGGAGCTAGAAGATTATACACGGTTGTTGAGAAGGTTCTAGAAGAGGTATCGTTTAAGGCTCCGGACGTTAGTGATGAAGTTCTTATTGATTTGAAGTATGTTGATGAAAGAATCGGCGAAATCGCGGCCGACGAGGATCTCAGTGCTTTCATTTTGTGATGGATAGATTAGAATATGCTGCAATTGCGCTTTCGGGCGACTTCAACCCTTCTGAAATGGAGAAGATAGAGAGTTCTGGATTCGATAGCTCTCTGCTTTTTCGTTCGCCAATAGAATTGAATAGAAACAAACTGAAGAATTTCGCAAGGAATTTCTCCAGTGTTATTAGAACTCTTTCAACATACGGCAACTTCATAACTCACAGGGATGAGGAGTATCCCGATTCTCTGAAGCACATCTTCGAACCGCCTTCAGTGCTTTTCTTTCGGGGAAAAGTCTCATTGCTCGATTCAAAAAGCGTCTTAGCGGTTGTCGGATCAAGGAAGGCCGACAGGTACGGAACTTCAGTTGCCAGAGAGTACTCAAGGTTGCTTTCCGAAAGAGGAATCACGATAGTCAGCGGTCTTGCTGTCGGAATAGATGCCGAAGCTCACATTGGTGCTCTTGACGGATCTGGAACGACTGTAGGTGTTTTGGGAACGGGAATCGACGTCTATTACCCTGCGTCAAACAGCTCTCTTATCAGATCGGTCATGGAAAAAGGTTGCGTAATTTCGGAGTATCTGCCTGGAACGCCCCCTTTGAAACAGAATTTCCCAAGAAGGAATAGAATAATTGCCGGTCTAGCGAGGGCGGTCTTAGTGGTACAGGCGACTATACGAAGCGGCTCCTTGATCACCGCTAGGCTTGCGCTTGAAAATGGAAGAGATGTCTACGCTGTTCCCGGAGATATCAACCGAAAGAACTCTGAGGGAACAAACTGGCTCATAAAGAATGGTGCAAAGCTCGTTGCGGAATTCGGTGACGTAATTGAGGAATTCCCTGAGATTGACATTGGAGAGTTACACGAAGGGAGTGTAGATTCAGAGGTTCTAGAAGTTCTCGGAACCGGTTCTCTGACGTTTGGAGAGCTTCTTCTCAAAACGAAACTACCTAGCAAAGATTTGATAGTTGAGTTAACGAACCTTCAACTCGAAGGTTACGTTTATGAGGAAAACGGGCGATGGAATAGAACTTAGCCGTTTTAAGCTGGTATAATCTTGATGAAATGTTGATCTAGAGACGAGATTGGAGGGAGAAAAATGCCTTACGTTAACACAAAACTGATACTTGATAGGGCTAACAAAGAATCCTACGCGGTACCAGCGCTAAATATCAACAATCTAGAATTCCTTCAAGCGATTATCGATGCTGGAGTTGAAGAGCGCTCTCCAGTGATAATCGAAACCTCCGAAGGTGCAATCAAGTATGCAGGAAACGGCAATGTTATGCTGGGAGCACGGCTTTTTGTTTCGATGGTAAGGAGCTATGCGGAGACAGTCGATATTCCAGTTTCATTACATGTCGATCATGGAAAGAACTTCAAAATACTCATGGCCGCCATTCAGGCAGGCTATTCTTCTATAATGATTGATGCTTCCGAATTTCCCTTTGAGAAGAACGTGATAGAGACGAAGAAAATGGTGGAAATTGCTCACAGTCTTGGAGTATCGGTTGAAGCGGAACTCGGCAGGTTGGTTGGGATAGAGGACAATGTCGCGGTTGAGTCCCATGAAGCGGCTCTTGTCGATCCCAAGGAGGCAGAGCAGTTTGTTAAAGAGACTGGGGTGGACTTTCTTGCTCCTGCTATAGGAACTAGCCATGGGGCCTTTAAGTTCAAGGGAGAAGCGAGACTTGACTTTGAGAGACTGAAGACGGTTAAGAAGCTTACCGGTATTCCTCTTGTTCTACATGGAGCTTCGAGCGTTCCCGAGGAGGTCAAGAACCTGGCCGAGGAGTATGGGGCTGACTTCAAAGGGGCAAAGGGAGTTCCTGGCGAGATTCTTGCTGAATCAGTGAAATTCGGAATAAACAAGGTTAACACAGATACAGATTTGAGAATGGCTTTCATCGCTTCGTTGAGAGAGTTTCTTGCAAAGAATCCTGGGGAGTTTGATCCGAGAAAATACTTCAAGACACCGAAAGAACTGGTCAAGAATGTGATAAGGGAAAGGTTGAGACTTCTAGGATGTTCTAATAAAGCATAAACGGGGGTGTCAAATGAAGATTCTTGTAATCAATTGCGGCTCGTCCTCAATCAAGTACCAGCTTCTCGATGCCGCAAGTGAAAATGTGCTGGCAAAAGGTCTACTCGAAAGAATAGGAATTCCTGGATCAAAACTGACTCACAAGAAGAGCGACCAGAAGTTTGAGTTCGAGAACGACATTGCCGACCACACTGAAGGCCTAGAACTTATAATAGAAGTTTTGCAGGCTGAGAAGACTGGAGTTGTGAAAGACATTAACGAGATTGAAGCGGTAGGTCATCGTGTAGTCCACGGTGGTGAAAGATTTGCTTCTTCAGTGCTCATTGACGATGAAGTGATAAAGGAAATAGAATCCAACAACTTCCTTGCACCTCTTCATAATCCGGCGAACATAGAAGGGATCGTTGCTGCAAAGAAGATCCTTCCATCGGTTCCTCAAGTGGGCGTCTTTGATACGGCATTCCATCAATCAATGCCCGAATCCTCTTACCTTTACGCAATACCTTATGGTCTTTATAGGAAGTATAAAATAAGAAGATACGGCTTCCATGGCACAAGCCACAGATACGTTTCGGAAAGGGCCGCATCCATTCTAGGGAAACCACTCAAGGAGCTAAAGATAATAACTGCTCACATAGGAAATGGCGCTTCGATCACAGCCGTTAAGAATGGCAGATCTTTCGATACTTCAATGGGGTTCACGCCTCTTGAGGGACTGGTTATGGGAACTCGCTCTGGAGATATTGATCCTGCAATAGTGCCTTTCTTGCAAGAACAAGAAGGGCTCTCACCTGGCGAAGTCAACAATCTGCTAAACAAGGAAAGCGGTATGTACGGACTCACAGACAGGCAGTTCAGTGATATGAGAGACATTGAGATGCGCGCAATGGATAATGAACCTCTGTGTAAACGAGCTCATGACGTATATGAGCACAGATTGGCAAAGTACATTGGTGCTTATGCAGCCGCTATGAACGGAGTCGATGCAATAGTCTTCACAGCTGGAGTTGGAGAAAACAGCGCATATCTGAGAGCCAATATCATAAATAAGTATCTTGGTCACCTTGGGATATCTCTTGACGAAGAAAATAACAGAGTCAGGGGAAAGGAAGTAATGATTTCAACTGCAGACTCTAGAGTCAAGGTTTTTGTGATTCCTACGAACGAAGAACTCGTTATTGCAAGGGATACAAGTAAGATAGTTAAGAACGGACTTAAGGAACTGAAACTTTGGGAAGACTGAAAGGTGATGAAGGATTATAAGGGAAATTGTTCTAGAGGGAGATACGAAACTTGCAGGTCGTGGTGAGAAGGCAGACTTGTATTATATTGTGTCGTCAGGTGGGCTTATTCTTAAGGGATTCAATTCGGATGACAAGGTCTATATGGAAGGAGATCTAGCAGATCCAATGTCTATAGTTGGTGAAAAGTACAGCGGAGATCTTCTTTCCATAGGGGATTCTTCAATTCTTGTTGGCGATAGGGATGAGCTCAGAGAATATCTGGTTGCCAGGCCGGAGAGACTCGAGAGGTTCCTTCAGAATGTCGAAGAAGATTTGAGATCATGTTCCGAATCGAAGGGTCTTGATCTTGACGGTTTGGTTTCGATTTTGGTATCCATGAAGCAGCACTGGTTGAAGGAATACCCTCCACTATTGTTCGGCGAAAAGTCTCTTTACAGAAAGGGCATAAAGCTGATAGAGAGGAGGGAATACCCATCTGCTCAGGAAGTTCTGAAGAGTTATCTGGAACAGTATCAGAACTCACCTTTGTCAAGACCGGTGAAACTCTACTATTCATTGAGCTGTTTTCTAAATAACTCTTTAGATCTGGCATTGACATCGATTCTGGAGATTGTTGAAGGAGAGGCAGACGAGATAGCTGGAATAGCTAGGTTCTTTGCTTGTCGCATGGGACTTCTAGAATCGGGATTCAAGTTCCTCTATAAGGGACCCGATTACAGTTCAAACCTCTTCAGGAATTTGAGAAGGGACTCACGGAAAATCAGAAAGACCGATTCGGACAAGATTGTTGTTGAGGAGGGGAAAAGAGCCGGCAGTGCTATCTTTCTTCTCAAAGGAGAGATGATTCTCTCGAAAAGAAGAGAGAATGAAAATTCTGTTTTATTTTCGCTTAAATCTCCAAATTCTATCGGCGAAGTTCAGTTGTTGGCGAAGAGTAAGTGGGACACGACAGTTGTTGTTCGGGGAAATTCCGAGTATGTGCTCTTGGACAGAAGCCGGCTTTTTCAACACCTGATACACAAATCTCCTCAAGACGGATTCAAGATGGTGGAGTATATTCTCGGGTATATGAGACAGTCACTAATTTCATGATGTTCAATGAATCTTGTAAATCATCTCGCTCTGCTTTAGCAAAACCTGAGGATCGAGTTCCGTTGCTTCCAGAAATAGTGGATCGTCATCCGGAACGGTAGGAAAGAGAGGAGTGAGCCCTTTGTCCTTAGCGATTCCGCATAGCCCTCCTATTATTTCCCTATATGAGGAACTCTTTACTGGGCCAGCGTCTCTCACATAGAAGAGAGAATCCTTTTCCTGCCAGATGCAGTAGCCTCTTTCCTTTCCCTCGGGATTCTCAACGAAGTCAAAGTTGTACTGCTCTAGATGAGTGAAACTAGAAGGCTCTCTTTCCCACTCGGGATTTCTCTTGAAGTTGCTAATTGCAGAAAGAGCGCACTCTATAATTCTGCTTGAATCGGATTTCTTGAGTGAGAACCCCTTTGTGCCGGGTCTTTTGATGAAGAAAGTGATCAGATTACGTTTGTGCCTGAACCCATACTTTTCATAAAAGGCGATTGCTGTGGAATCCTTTTCCGGGACCTCCAGAACAATTTGCTCACAACCATTCCACTTTGCGATTTTCAGTGCCTCATCGACCATTCGGAAGCCAATTCCTTCTCTTCTGAAAGAAGACAAGACTCCCATCAGGTCGATTTTTGCTCTTTTGCCCCTGAAACTCAACAGCACAACTCCCGCATACTCTCCCTTTACTTCCATAACGAAGGATTCCGAAAGCGATATGTTGTTCTCTCTCACATCTCTCTCGAAACTCTCCAGAGTCCAGTGCATTCTGAGAACATAGTCCGAAAAAATCGAATTCAGAAGATTTACTAATTCAACTTTTGAGAGATCCTCAAGTTTATGGAACAAGTTATCCATCAAGTTTTTCCCGCCTCGCTTTCACAAAGTAGTTGTGTTCCTCCGCCAATTCAGAAAGCAAATCACTCATCTTCCAGTTCATATTCGATTCAGTGGTGGTTGCGAATACCAAGTCTCTCCCAAGATACTGACGGATTTGTTTAATGATCTGACCAATATAACTGTTCTCAAACCCACTAAAAATCACATAACAGAGAACCTCGCCGGAAGTCAAGGGAGCCTCCTTCTTTGGACATTCCGAATTCAGAATTTCCTTCAGAGTTAAGTTCTCCAACCCACGGCAGTCGATTACCGTGGTGTCCTTGAATGATTTTCGAAGGACCTCTGTTGCCGCTTCGTCACAGTGAAGAAGGACCGCACGTTGGAGCTCGAAAGTACTCATTCAATCACCTCAGAACAATTCTAGCACAGCCATACCTGCTCAAAGCCAACGGTTACCTATGGGCTAACTTTGTGAGCCGCTCGCTGTAAATCCGTGCAGACTATTATTAATGGGAAGCCAATGGAAAAAACGGAGACATTGATCGAAGCCTCAGGTTATAATAAATGAGGGAGGCGGGCTTGTGATTGTCCATGTTGGAAGATTTAGAAGTAGCAAGAGACGAGAATTCTGGGGAGTTGTTGAAGACGGTTTTGCCCGTCCTCTGGATGTGGAATGTTCAACGACGGGTGACTTTCTTAGCTCGGTATCTGAGGATCTCAAGCAACTCAAGGACCTTGCTTCCGAAGAAAAGATCGTTCTCTCCGAGATTGAGGTTCTATCTCCTATAACAAAACCATGCAGGGTTATTTGTCAGGGAAAGAACTATCTGGATCATCTTCTGGATACGGGAACAAGGCAGAAAGACAAGAAGTACAACATGTTCTTCAACAAATCCTCTGCTTCAATATCAGATCCTTGTTCACCAATTGTTAGGCCACTTGGGGTACGGCTTCTAGATTATGAAGTGGAGCTGGGCCTTGTCATCAGAGCTCAAATAAGCCGAAGTATCGATGTTGACTCATCGCAACTCACTACTTACGTAGGTGGAATCGTTATGGCGAATGATGTTTCAGCGAGGGATGTCCAGTTACCTCAGTCTCAGTTCTTTAAGGGTAAAAGCTATCGTACTTTCTGCCCTATAGGTCCGTTCATGGCGATTTTTGATGAAGAGGAGACGGAATGTGTCGCGAATCTCAATGTCGAACTGAGTGTAAATGGTTCCGTCAGGCAGAGTGCTTCGACATCTAGCATGATTTATAGCCCTGCAGAGACGATTTCGGAGCTGAGTCGGTTTTCAGATCTTTACCCTGGAGACGTTATTCTCACGGGTACTCCGAAAGGGACCGCACTCAGTACAAAAAAGGGGTTTCGTTCGTGGTTCATTGGTCAGCTTTCTGAGTCCAAAAGATGGGAGATCTTTGTTAGAGATCAGCAGAAGAGCGGGAGATATTTGAACCCCGGGGATGTTGTTGAATCCAGGATATTCTCTTCAGATGGCAGAATAAGTCTTGGTTTGCAAAGAAACGTGGTTGTTGATGAGGAGGAAGCATATTAATGATAGGAATTATTTGTGACTCAATCGTGGATCTTCCTTTGGAGCTGGCTGAAAGAGAAGATGTGTACATCGTTCCTGTGATGGTTGTTCTGGGAGAAAAGTCCTTTCGCGAGGGCGTAGAAATAAGCAAGGCCGAAATTGCGGACTTTCTTGACGACAACTTTGCCAGAACGTCACTCCCTAGCCCTGGCGACGTGATGAAGGCCTTCGAGACAATGTATGCAAGAGGTTACGATGAACTTCTTGTTGTCAATCTTTCCGGCGGGCTTAGCGGAACTCATAATTTATTCAAGACGATAGGTGAACAGTTTGCTAGCGAGCGCAAGTCGGTTGTCATTGAATCGGTAGATTCTTTGTCACTTTCGGGCGGAATAGCCATGCTTGTCTACAAGGCGATAAAGATGAAAGAACGTGGAGACTCTTTGAGAGTAATCGCATCAGACCTTAGAAGTTGCGCAGGAATCAAGAACATAGTCTTCTTCACTTTGCCGACATTGAAGTATCTCAAACAGAGCGGGAGAATAGGAAGGCTTGAGGGTTCTGTAGGAGAAATACTCAATGTGAAACCTATAGGAACAATCGACAGTAGTGGTGTTTTCACCCTCTCCGGCAAAGCCAGGGGGATGAAAAAGGCCGTTGAAAAGATGGTAGATCGTCTGCTAGACACAGTCAAAGGAAAGAAAGTCCTTTGTGTTGCTCTGTATCATTCTGGAGATGACAGCAATACGGTCTCCCTGGTTGATTGGGTCAGAACGAAAATCTCTTCGCTTTCTGAGAATTTGCTTGCAGGAGAGTTATCCTCTGGAATCCTTGTCCACGGAGGGAAAGGAATTATTGGGATAGGGGCCTTGATTGCGTAGGAATAATAAGATCCAGTAATCTTATACTAATACACTGAAATCGTTGGAAGAAGCGTATCAAGTAAATCGATTGCCCAACAAGAAGCAACAGTGAGCAACGGAAAGATCTCGGGATTTATCTGCAGGATACAACAGCTAATTTGTGTTTTTCTTCGATATTTATTCTTCATTCACTCAAATAAAGGATATTCACGTTTTGACTGACTTAACTGAATTGTTATAATGGAAGCGATTCCAAATTCCTATTGATTATAGGAGCGATCTCTTTGAAGAAGCCAACTATTAAGGATGTTGCAGCTCTTTCCGGAGTTGGAACCGGTACCGTTTCACGTGTACTAAATGGCGGTTCTGTTAAAGAGGCAACCAGGATTAAGGTTGTTAGGGCGATTGAGAAATTAGGTTATCAACCGAATCAAACGGCAAGAACACTGGCGGGAGGTAAGACAAGAAGAATTCTCTTCCTGATGCCTGAAGTCAGGACTGAGTTCCATTGGAGAGTTATGAAGTCGTTTGATGACTATCTCGACATGAAAAACTACGAGATGGTAATTTATCCTGTGTTTTCGGAAAGGAGACTGAGAAGACTTAGGAGAGATCTTGCTTTGCTTCATGACTCAGATGGGGCTGTAGTTTGTACAATGAACACAGAATTCTTGCTTAAGAACGGTATTGACTTCGGAACAAACATAGTCTTTTTTGAGGCTCAATCCGAGGAGTACGACTGTGTTTATCTGGATAATGTCATGGGCGGAAGGATGGCTGCCGAGCTGCTCATTGAGTGTGGCTCATCAGATTTCTTTGTGATCTCTTTTGAGGAAGAAAACACTATTCTAGCAACTGAGAACTTCGAAAAGAGAATTGAGGGCTTTATCGACATTCTCCGGGACAAGGGATATGATTTTGACCCTGAGAGGCTCGTCTACACATCGTTCTTCTTCGAAACGGCCTACGAAAAGATTGCACGGATCCTTTCTGAAAACACTAAACCCGGCATTTTCGCATTGGCCGACAATTTCGCCCTTGAGGTTCTTCAGACTGCAGCTGCTATGAAGAAGATTCCTGGAAAGGATTTTTTCCTTGTGGGATATGATAATCAGAGTTGGACTCAAAGAGCTGGTTTGACTACAATCGAGCAGCCAATGGAAGAAATGGGCAAGAAAACAGCGGAGCTGATAATCCAAAAGATAGAAGCACCAGGACAGTATATTCAGCCAGTAAGATTCCTGCCCAAGCTAAAACGCAGGAGGACGGCCTGATTTATCTCTAATAGTGAGGAGGATTTATGGCCAGGAAAGATAAGCTATCACTTGCTCAGAAGGAACAGAGAACCGCTTACAAATTGCTTATTCCAGCTCTGCTGATCCTAGCGGCCGTTGCCTTTTATCCCCTGTTTCAGGTTTTCTACACGAGTCTCACCGACAAGGTCTTCGCCTCGGGAAAGGACGAGGCGCCTGAGTTCATAGGGCTAGAAAACTATAAGAGTCTGCTCGGGCTTACAATACAGGAACTACCTGCGGTGTTAGATGATTCAACCGGAGAAACATTGATTGACGAGTCAACGGGTAGACCAGTATATGAAAGAGCGATTAGAGTCTTGCCCAGAAGTCCGATCAGGTACAGAGAGTGGTTTCAGTTTTCTTTTTTCGGACGGCGTTATGTAGTAGGTGCGAGAGATCCTGAGTTCATGAAGGCGATCTGGAATACGCTGGTCTTCACTGTTATTTCGGTCTTTCTAGAGACTATTCTTGGTCTTGGAGTTGCACTTGTAGTGAACAGCAACTTCAAGGGGAAAGGAATTATGAGAGCTACAATGCTTGTTCCCTGGGCCGTTATTACCGTTGTCTCAGCAAGGATATGGGAGTGGATGCTTCAACCAACGAGAGCTGGTCTTTTCAACATGGTCCTTAGTAGACTGGGCTTGGGCGATGGAGATCTTTCGTTCCTCAGTATGTCAGGTCTGCAAATGCCCACTCTCATAGCTGTAGATGTTTGGAAAACAACGCCGTTCATGGCGCTTCTGATTCTTGCGGGATTGCAGCTTATCCCGAGAGAACTCTATGAAGCTGGAAGGGTTGATGGAGCAAGTAGAATCAGACAGTTTCTCTCTATCACAATGCCGCTTTTAAAGCCTACGTTAGCTGTAGCGCTCATCTTCAGAACGCTTGACGCCCTAAGAGTGTTTGACGTATTTCAGGTCTTGATGGGCAACCGGATGTACTCTATGGCCTCATACAATTATTATCAGCTGATCGGGAACAGGAATATGGGACTAGCTTCGGCAATAGGCGTAATAATATTCTTCCTAATCGGTATCTTCGCTGTGATTTACATGAGGCTTATGGGAGTTGATGAAGAATGAAGAAGAGTAGATTGCTCTGGTTCATAGGGAGAGTAGCTTTCTGGGTACTCGTACTGTTCATATTCTTTTACATGCTATTTCCGTTCTACTGGGCAGTTAACTCCTCGCTGAAGTCTGAGGCTCAACTACAAATGACCCCCGCTACTTTTGTTCCTGTGGACGGAAATGGAAAGTTCTCGCCGACACTTCAGAATTATGTTGCTGTGTTCAATGACGGGACCTTCGTTAGAGCTTTGTGGAACAGCACCATAGTTGCAGGACTAACTACAGTTCTTGCTCTAGGAGTTGGGTCTTTTGCGGCCTATGCAATGGGAAAACTTAGGTTCAAAGGGAAGAAGATAACACTCTATCTAATCCTTTCGCTAACCATGTTTCCTCAAATCACTGTACTCTCTGGGTTATACGCGGTAATCACAACGCTGAATCTAGGTGCTAGATTGAGTTTGATCCTCTCTTATATGATTTTCACTTTGCCTTTTACAACATGGGTTCTTACAGCTTTTTTCAAAGAGCTTCCTACGGAGATTATGCAGTCGGCATGGGTCGACGGTGCAACTCCATTCCAAACTTTCTATATGATCTTGCTGCCTTTGACAGCGCCGGCTCTAGTAACAGCAGGATTACTGGCATTTATTGCTGCTTGGAACGAGTACATATTTGCTCTTACATTCACAACTATTGCGCCTCAAGCAAGGACAATTCCCGTCGCGATTTCGTTGTTCACAGGGAGTGTCTCGAGACAGGTTCCCTTTGGCGAGATCATGGCTGGCGCGGTAGTGGTTACAGTACCGGTTGTAGTTCTTGTTTTCATCTTCCAAAGACGAATTGTGCAAGGATTGACTGCCGGGGCGGTAAAGGGATAGCGATGCTGAAATGATATGAATGTTTCGTTTCAATGCTAACGGGAGGTGATTTGAAGAGTCAAAGTAACTAAATGAGATTTGAGGATTGATGAAACTCAAAAAAACTCTTTTGAAGGAGGGGTATTATGAAAAAAGTACTTTTAGCTCTCATGGTAGTATCATTCGCGTTAATGGCCATTTCGCAAACTGTGATTACGATAGCCGCAGGAGCTGTCGGTCAGGAACTCGAGCTAACAAGGAAGGCTGCTGAGATGTATATGGAGATCCATCCTGATGTCACGGTAAGAGTACTGGACACACCAGATATGGTACAGGACAGACTAGGTCTCTATCTCCAGTTCCTCGAAGCAAGAAGTCCCGAGATTGACGTTTATCAGGTGGACGTAATCTGGCCCGGCGACCTCGCAGAACACTTCGTAGATCTTTACGAGTACAACGCCGACAAGGTTGTATCGATGCACTTTCCGGCAATAGTTGAGAATAACACAGTCGATGGAAAACTGGTTGCCATTCCATGGTTCACGGATGCCGGACTTCTCTACTACAGGACCGACCTTCTTGAAAAGTATGGGCTTGCTGTGCCGAAGACCTGGGACGAACTGGAAGAGACAGCAAGAATAATACAGGAAGGCGAGAGGAAGACAAATCCCGACTTTTGGGGATTTGTTTGGCAGGGAAACGCCTATGAGGGCTTAACATGTGACGCTCTTGAATGGCTTGCTTCGAACGATGCAGGTACGATTATCAGCGCCGACAAGAAGATAACAATTGCCAATGCAAACGCCGTTGAGATACTTGAAAAGGCCGCCGGCTGGGTAGGCACGATCTCTCCAAGTGGCGTCTTGACATTTGCCGAAGAGGATGCAAGAGCGGTATGGCAGACAGGGAACGCTGCTTTCATGAGAAACTGGCCATACGCTTATTCACTAAGCGGAGGCGAGGACAGCGCCGTAGCAGGAAAGTTTGACGTTTCTCCTCTACCTGCAGGAAAGAGCGGTAGCGGAGCGGCAACGCTTGGCGGTTGGCAGCTCTCGGTTAGCAAGTACAGCAGAAATCCGGAAATTGCAGCCGATGTGGCGCTCTTCATGGCAGGATATGAAGTTCAGAAGATGAGGGCAGTAGAAGGCTCCTTTAACCCAACAATTGGGGCTCTTTATGCGGATTACGAAGTGCTAAAAGCCAATCCGTTTTTCGGTTCATTGTATGATGTGTTTATAAATGCCGTTGCAAGACCTTCAACGGCGACCGCGCCACGATATAATGAAGTGTCTACTCTCTTCTTCAAGGCGGTTCATAACATCCTCTTGGGTACAGCAGATGCTCAGAACGCTCTTGAAGAACTGGCTCTTGATCTCGAAGATTTGACAGGATTTGAGGTAGTTTGGGGCTTCTAGTAACTGTCTAACTTGGTTAGCTGGTCCTAATCGGGACCAGCTAACCTTTTGCCAAAGCAGAAAGAAGGTGTGGACGTGAAGACTACGCAAGTACAGAGAAAGAGTCTGAAGGACTATGAGCCTTTTATAGAAAGTGATCTATTGGAGAGTATTCTTCAGCTTTCGAGCGAACTCAGGGGTCTGAGAGTTTTGCATGTCAACGCAACATCTTTTGGAGGAGGCGTGGCGGAAATACTACACACTCTGATTCCTCTAATGAAAGACTGTGGCCTCACTGTCGATTGGAAAGTAATTGACGCTCCTTCTCGGTTTTTCGACCTTACAAAAAGGATGCACAACGCACTTCAGGGTAAGGAGGATCGACTATCAGATGAAGACAGGAACCTTTTTGAAAACGTTTCAAAAGACAACGCGAGTTTTATAAAACCAGGTGAATACGATATTGCGGTGATACATGATCCTCAACCGGTAGGTCTTCCTGCCTTTGCAGAGTTCGGAAGTTGCAGGCTTGTATGGAGATGTCACATTGATACTTCCTCACCTAATCGGGTCTTCTGGGATTATTTAAACGGCTTCCTGTCTTACTATAATGCAGCTGTATTCACACTCAAAGACTATGCTAAAGACGGGATTTCAATCGACAAGATCTACGAAATTCCACCTTCAATCGATCCTCTAAGCAACAAGAACAGAGAACTATCGAAGGAAGAGATGCAACAGGCACTAAGAAAACTCGGAATCGAGAGTGGAAAACCCGTTATAACTCAAGTATCAAGGTTCGATCCATGGAAGGATCCGTTGGGAGTTGTAGATGCGTATAGAAAGCTGAAGGAGAGGTTTAGAGAGCTTCAGCTTCTGCTAATAGGGTCGATGGCTTCGGATGATCCCGAGGGCTGGAAGATCTATGAAGACCTTCTAAGATACAGTGGAATGGATTACGACATCAAGGTTCTCTCGAACTTCCAGAATATCAGTGATATCGAGGTGAACGCAGCTCAAAGAGTAAGCAAAGTCGTTCTTCAGAAATCACTTCGCGAGGGTTTTGCTTTGACTGTGAGCGAGGCAATGTGGAAGAAGACTCCCGTAGTTGGGGGAAACGTTGGAGGCATTCCTCTTCAGATTCACCACGGAATTAACGGCTATCTCGTTGAAAGCGTTGAAGATACCGTTGAGTACACTGGAAGAATACTTGATGATCCCGGTCTTGCAAAGGAAATGGGGAACAAGGGATATGAAATAGTGAAGAAAGACTTCCTAAGTACGAGACATCTACATCAATATCTTCAACTTTTCCGAGATCTTGCGAATTGAGAAGGCCCCCGTCCCGGCCATATGCGGAACGGGGAGCTTCATATCAGAGGAGCTTCTCCACCTTTCTTCTTTCAAGATTCTCGTATATGGGCAGACCATGTAGATAGAGATTTGGAGCTTCACCCTGTATGAGCGGTAGTGCATAGGATCTGAACTCCTCAGTAACGTGAAATCCGTCTTCCGAGATGAATTCTCTAGGAAGGTCTTTCGTTCCGTTGGCGATCCTCTCCAGATCAACTGTGCAGTATTTTTTCAGATAGGGCCTATTACTTAATCGGCGAATTGAGACCATCACTCCGCTTACCCCTTCTAGTGCCTCCCTGACTGCTAGTGCTCCTACCTCAACTGCTTCTTGCCAATCTATAAGGCTTGCAATGTGTCTTGAAGACCTCTGAAGATAATCCGGGATAGCGACATGCACTTTGCACTTCAAGGAATCGCGAATTGTCTTTTCGAGGTATTGCCCTATCTTCCCGAGCTGCACATTTCCGAAGGAATCGTAGTATCCGGCAGTAGATATGTATGATCCATCAGGCCTCTTAAGAGCCTCTGACGCAACGATTGAACAATAGCCCTCTCTTACGATTACATCATCTACTTTTGCAATGAAGGCATCTTCGTTGAAGGGTACTTCCGGGAAAAGTATGATCTGAGGACCGTGGAATCGGTCACTACTTGCGAGTGAACCTGAAGCAGCAAGCCAGCCTGAATGACGCCCCATAGACTCCATAATGAAAACCTTTGTGGAATCGCTGTACATTGATCTCAGATCTCTCGTCGCCTCCATTATCGAAATCGCAGTGAATCTTGCTGCGGAACCATATCCAGGACAGTGATCGGTTTCCATGAGATCATTATCAACAGTCTTGGGTACTCCTATCACTTGCAATGAAAAGCCTAGTTCTTTTGCTTTGTTATCGATCTTGTTGGCGGTATCCATTGAATCATTGCCCCCGTTATAGAAGAAGTAACGGATGGAATGAGCGTCGAAGACTCTGAACAATCTATCGAAGTCCTCATCGCTGTCGATTTTCGTTCTGCAAGAGCCGAATACCGCGCCAGGAGTGTAGGGAATCCTGTCTATCTCACTCCGTGTTTCTTCCGTCAAGTCAAGAAGCTCTTCGTTGAGGATTCCTTTGATACCATTTATTCCGGCAAATATCCTGTCGATTCCTTCACTCTCAAGCGCCGCAACAATCGTCCCATAAGCTGATGCGTTAATAACAGAAGTTACGCCGCCTGACTGCGCATACACAGCATTCTTCATTGTCCCACCCCTAAATGAATATACCACACTGAGAGATCACCAGCCACAAAAAAAACAGACGCCCTGAGGCGTCTGTGAAACTCGGGGACTTCTCATCGGCATGCTTCAGTAATAGTTGGCACAGTTACCGAGGCATTACCCCAAATAGTTATGACGTTTTTCATTGAATACAGAGTGTTCTCTACACCGGAGTAACCTGGTTTTTCATCTAGGTTGCACACTATTACGTTCTTCGATTTCTCAACTTCGAGAATTGGCATTCCATATATTGGAGAACCCTTGGCCGTATTAGCAGAAGGATTGACAACATCGCATGCACCCACCACAATTGTTAGGTCAGTGTTTTCGAACTCCGGATTTATCGTATCCATATCGTACAACTTGTCATAATCGATGCCCACTTCGGCAAGCAAGACGTTCATATGCCCGGGCATTCTTCCGGCTACTGGATGTATTCCAATCTTAACTTGCTTTCCAGCCTTCTCCAGACAGTCAATCAGATCCTTGACTTTGCCCTGCGCCTGTGCTACAGCCATTCCATATCCCGGTACTATTATCACGCTCTTTGCCGAGTTAATGACGTCTCCTATCTCCATACTGCCCTTTTTCTCTTCATTGAATCCTTCAAGTTCATTTGAGACGTTTAGCAGATTCTCCGCTCTTCTTGAGTCTGAAACAGTAGTTATTCCAGTTAACACTGCGCTGAGGTTCCTATTCATTGCACGACACATTATTCTTGTCAGAATAAGACCTGAGACTCCAACAACCGCCCCTACTCCTACGAGAAGAGGGTCCTCAACAGCGAAACCAGTTATCGAGGCAGCCACTCCGGAGAACGAGTTTAGTAGAGAGATAACTACTGGCATGTCCGCTCCTCCAACCCGAAGAGCCATTATTACTCCATAGACTGCCGATATTATCGAGAGGAAGACTACCCAAACAGAGTAGATTCCTGTTATGAAGGTGCTTACTAAAACAATTCCAGCGGCTGTTAAGAGTAGTATTCGCTGTAACTTCCCGCTTTCGTCAAGGTTGACAGGTTTTCCCGAAATGATACCCTGCAACTTCATTGCTGCAACCATACTTCCTGTGAAAGTTAATACGCCAACAGAAAGCGCAAGAGAAGCCGTTAACCACAAGTACCAGCTTGCATCGCCTAGAAACTGACTGCTCCCTGCAATTGCAACTAACGCCGAAGCAGCACCACCGAATCCATTTAGCATTCCGACCATTTGTGGCATCTGAATCATCTTCACTACATGGCCGAGTGACACTCCGGCAAACCCTCCAATAACTAACCAAAGCCAAAGAGCGGAATTTCCCATGCCTCCGTAAACGATTATCGTGTATATTATCGCGGCTCCCATAAACGCCGCTCCAATCCTATTGCCAAGAAGAGCAGTTTTTGGAGACTGCATTAATCGGATCTGAAGGATGAATCCAACTATGAATATCGCTGCAATGATAATAATGCTCATTTGTTCTTTCTCCTAACACTAGAATCAAACATCTTCAGCATACGATCTGTTACCCAGAATCCTCCCACAACATTGATCATTGCCAAAACAAGAGCTGCTCCACTAATGAAACGGACTATTCCAGAGTCAATTGTTGCAAAGACAGCGATTGCACCCAGAACGGTAATACCCGACAACGCATTCATACCCGACATAAGAGGAGTATGAAGAAGCGAGGGTACTGAAGATATTATCCTGTAACCTATAATGGCACAGGCGACCAGGAAAATTACTAAAGCCAAGAGCATAGAACTCCTCCTCTTATTGAATAGTGAAAATTATTCTATTATCTCTCCCATGGCCAACAAAGTACCGTGATGAACAATTGATCCCGCATGCGTTACAAGTGTCTCTTTCACAATCTGGTCATCAGAGTCGGTGACGATCTTTCCATCTTTCACCAGGTTGTCCACGAAGTGCCAGATATTGCTAGAGAACATCCTGGTCGAGTCTATCGAAAGTGTGGCAGGGATGTTGAGCATTCCAATCAACCACACTGAATTGTAATCGTATTCCTTACCTTCCTCTGTAAGCGCACAATTGCCCCCCTGATCAATAGCGATGTCAACAATCACAGAGCCTTTTTTCATTGAAGCGACCATTGGTTCAGTTACCAGAATAGGGGCAACCTCTCCCGGAATTAGTGCTGAGAGAATTAGAATGTCGCATGATTCCAAATGCTTTGACAGAATCTCTCTTTCCTTCTCGTACCACTCCTTTGGGAGCCTCTTAGCATAGCCGCCTTTTCCCATGGCCAGTTCCTGCGGCACGTCGAATGGAATTACCTCGACACCAAGCGACTTTGCCTGAGCAGCCGCTTCGGGCCTAATATCAAGTGCCTTCACCTTTGCGCCCAACCTCTTAGCGGTCGCAATTGCCTGAAGGCCAGCCACTCCGATGCCGACAACCACCACTTCAGAAGGAGGTATCATACCTGCAGAAGTAGGCATCATAGGGATGAATTTTCTTATTCTGTTTGCACCAAAGATAACCGATTTATAGCCCGCCACGGTACTCATCGAGGTCAGAGCGTCCATGGACTGAGCCTTTGAGATTCTTGGAATACTGTCCAGGGTGAAACTGGTGATCTCTCTCTCAGCCATAATCCTTATGGCCTTGTGGTTGACATCGTGTGCAGGGTGCAAGAATGCAACAATTGTTGCTCCGCGATTGATTAGCTCGGCCTCATGTTTTCCGAGCGAATTGTTAAACTGCGGTTCCTTGACTTTGAGAATCAAGTTAGCTCTTGAATAGACTTCTTGCGCGGTTGAGACTACTTCAGCTCCAGCAGCTGAATAATCACTATCAAAGAAGAATGCCCCCTCTCCGGCTCGACTCTCAATGACAAACTTAGCGCCGTTCTCAACAAACTTCTTTGCAACATCAGGAGTCACTGCAACGCGGAGCTCACCAGCAAGAATCTCCTTTGGAACACCAATCGTTAGTCCCGAAAACTTCATTCAGAATTCCTCCTTAACAGTCTTTGATTAAAGCACAGCCTCATTATACAATAGAGTTTGAAGAAACGAAACGACCGAATTTCTGCACAGAAACTCGATAAGAGCCAGATATTCGTATGTAGGTGCTCACCCTTCGTGATTTGAGACATTATTCGAAAACGGAGTGTTTCCCAGATTGTTGCGAGCGAAATTCTTGACTCAATATTCTGCCTACGGGCGATCTATCTTACTGTTATTGTGAAGGTTGTCGTGGCCTCCCCGCCTTTGAGATCACTAGCTCTAAGCATAACTGTGCTTGATCCAAGTGTTTCAGGAATGAATGAGTAGATGCTACCGGTCAACACTCCAGGTCCATAGATTAGTTCGTATCTAAGATAGTCTCCGTCGGGGTCGCTGCTGAACTGTCTCAAGTCAAGCCGAAGAGTTCTTGAGATTATTGTGGTTTGATCTGGAATATTGAATTCGGGCGGCCTGTTCGTATCCGTAACGAGCACGTCAAAAGAAGCATTTGCCGTACCTCCCTTACCGTCTGAAGCACTTACGACGAATGTGTAGAAGCCGTAATCCTCGTACCCAGGTTCAATTATCAGCCTGCTTCCTTCGATCGTTCCCATTCCCTGAACGATCTCAAATGATAGATTGTCATTGTCCGGATCAGATGAGTATTCATTCAGATCAACAACAAGTCTAGAACCTTCTGCTATCGTGAACCCAGGTATGTTCAAAACAGGGGGCCTATTGCTCTCTCTGACATCAATTCTTACCGTTGCTCTTGCCGATCCGCCCTTTCCATCGCTCACTGAAATAACCGCTTCGTAGCTTCCCGCGCTGCCATAGTCTGCGTCAAAAGTGTAAGTTCTTCCCTGAATTGTTCCCGGACCCGAAACCAGTGAGTAGCTAAGCGGGTCATTATCTGGATCGGAAGCGTGATCTGAAAGGTTAATCGTCAGCCTTTCTCCCTCAGAAATCCTCCTCGGGAGAATTGAGATCACAGGCGGGTTATTTGTTTGACTTACATTGAAGATCACTGTTCTGTCTACCGATCCGCCCTTTCCATCGGAGGCTCTGATAGTTGCTGAGTATCTTCCTGGATCAGATGATTGAAAAGTATACTGACTACCGGCGATTCTTCCGGAACCGCTGACAAGCTGGTATGAAAGTACGTCTCCGTCAGGATCTGAGAAGTAACTGCCAAGGTTAAGCGTAAGTTGTTCATTAACTTCAATCGTTCTCTCGGGAATGTTCGAAGCTACCGGTGCTCTGTTTCTAGTGGCGATACTGATTTGAAAGCTATCTTCAACAGTATTTAGACCGTCCGAAATCTGTAGAACAACGGTCTTTATGCCTGAGTCATTCTCGGTACTTGTATATGAATAGAGTGATCTCTCTACCTCACCAGGGCCCGAACTAATTCTTATCGAAACTGGATCATTTTCTGGATCCCTTATGAAGGTTCGGAGATCCAGAACGAGTGTATTGCCCTGGTCCAGAGTCTGATCAGGGATGCTCGACACCGGTGGAAGATTTCTTGTTTCAGCTGTTACTAATCGCGAAGAAGTATCTGTTCCTTCGGGAGTAATGGTGACTGCTGTTGCTGACTCGATTGTTGTGGAGTCAGCTGATGGTGTTGATGGAGTTGTAATGAACGCCTTATTCAATATCAAGAATGTTGAATCATCATTTCCCCCGCGACCGTCAAGAACTGTTATGGTTATACTCTCCTCTGTTCTTGTTGCAAAGTCCGGTTTGTACGTGTAGCTGCTGCCAATTATCTGACCGCTGCCTGAAGAGATTCTGTACGTAAGAGGATCCAAATCTGGATCTTCTGCGAACTCATCAAGATCTATGGAAACGGTTTCGTTGTGCGCAATCACCTGATCCGGCACTGATAGCACTGGTGGACGATTCACTTCCCTAACGGTAACGACAAATGTGGATTCGGCAGTTTGCTCTTTCTGGTCAGCAACCGAAATCGTCACAGTGTGTTTTCCAGACTGCTGATAACTCGGCGAGAATGTATAGAATGTCTCCCTGATTTCTCCAGGGCCCGCTAACTTTCTGTAGGTGAGAGATGCCATCTTTTCGTCGCTTGAGTAATCGTGTAGATCTATAGAAAGAATGTCACCCTCGTTGATTATCATGTCTGGAATGCTCATTACAGGGGGTTTGTTAAGCATATCAGGAAGCAATCTGATGGCAAATACGACTGCTACCACGACCATCAACAACGCCCAGAAGAACCATTTTCTCATACCGCAAAACCTCCATAGAGACCATAATAGTTATCAAGTCTATTATAATCTTATTCCTGTTCTATGCCCAAATGGAATGGGTTCTGAATACCTTTAGTGAGAACTCCTCACAATCGTTAGTCGGAGACTCGCATACTGTTTAACACGTCTAACCATGTTGCCTTTCATTTGTTTCCCTGTGGGTAAATTTTAACCTAATACCTGGCATAAGGGGCGATCAATATGCTAGAATCTACTTGATAGAAAAATCACAATCTAGTTTCTTCTCTCTCAATAACTGAAGATTTCGAATGGAGGTGCTGTTCGGTGCCCGTGACAATTACCATTAACGGCAAGGACTATTCCGTGAAAGAGGATCAGAGTATTCTTGAGGCTTGCCGTGAAGTTGGAATGGATATTCCAACGCTCTGTTATCACCCTGCCCTCTCTGTTGTTGGATCATGCAGGGTCTGTGTCGTCGAGGTTGAGGGAGCTCGTAATCTCTCGCCCGCATGCGCAACTCAGGTCGCTGATGGAATGAAGATTAAGACGAATTCTGAAAGAGTGAACAAGGCCGTAAGATTCAACCTTGGTCTTCTGCTTTCAAATCACCCCAATGACTGTATGACCTGTGATGTGAATGGTAGATGCGAGTTTCAGGATCTGATATATCAATACGATGTTAAAGACATGTTCCCGAAGACCCTCAGAAATGTTTCTTATGACACTTCCAGTCCATCGCTGTTCAGAGACATGAACAAGTGTATTGATTGTGGAAGATGCGTTAGAGCATGTGATGAACTCCAGGGCCTATCAATTCTATCACCTGTAAATAGGGGATATCATGTTCTGCCTTTACCCGCTCTCGGAGCCCCTATTGCAGCTACTGACTGTATAAATTGTGGTCAGTGTTCAGCGGTATGCCCGGTTGGAGCTATTACCGAAAGGATGGAGTTCAGAGATGTTGTTGCCGAACTGAAGAGACATGATAAAGTTCTCATTGCGCAGACGGCTCCTTCAGTGCGCGTTGCGTTGGCTGAAGAGTTTGGAGAACTTCCCGGAACCGTTAGCACCGGCAAGATGGTTGCTGCACTCAGAAAGCTAGGGTTCGACTATGTGTTCGATACGAATTTCTCTGCTGACCTGACAATTCTGGAGGAAGGCTCGGAACTACTCGAAAGAGTTAAGGAAGGTGGAAAGTTCCCGATGTTCACCTCTTGTTGCCCTGGATGGGTTAACATGATGGAGAAACTATACCCGGAGTACACCGAGAACCTTTCAACTGCCAAGTCTCCTCAAGAAATGATGAGTGCTCTTGTCAAGACTTTCTTCGCTGAGAAGATTGGTAAAAGGCCGGAAGACATTTACCTTGTCTCCATCATGCCTTGTACTGCTAAGAAAGATGAGAAGGGGAGAGATACACTTCAGGTAAGAGGTGCCCAATCGACGGATGCAGTTCTGGTAACCAGGGAGCTCGGGAAACTTATCAAAATGCATAAGATACCCTTCGAGTCGCTTGAAGAGGAAGAATACGACAATCCTCTTGGGATCTCAACAGGAGCTGCAGCTATCTTCGGAGCAACTGGAGGCGTCATGGAAGCGGCTTTGAGAACCGCGTATGAGGTTTACACCGGGGAAGAGCTGCCACGACTTGACTTCGACTTTGCTCGCGGACTCGAAGGTGTGAAGGAAGCCGAAATAGAAATGAAGGGCACTAAAGTAAAAGTTGCGATTGCTCATGGTGGAAGCAATGTTGTCAAGTTGATGGACAAGATACGTTCAGGTGAAGCCTTCTACCATTTTGTCGAGATAATGGCATGTCCAGGTGGCTGTATAGGTGGCGGCGGTCAACCGAAATCGAGTGTTCCTGGTTATTTGGAAAAGAGAATGGAAGCAATATATAGTATTGACAGGTCTTCCAAAATCAGGAAATCTCATGAAAATCCCGGGATTCTAAAGCTTTACGAAGAGTATTTGGAGAAGCCCCTAGGACACCTCTCACACGAACTACTCCATACTCATTACAAGAACAACAGCAAGAGCGTAATTGAGAGAAAGAAGGAGCTTGAGGAAATCGCCAAAGGGTAGCTATGATGAAGAAGTTAATCCGAGGGGCCAGGTGCCCCTCGTTTCTATTCAGCCATCGCTTCTCAGCAGAGCCAGAAACACTGCAAAGGGTGTTTTCAAGAGACACCTGAAGTCTAGCGTCAACGACCTGTTCTTGACATAATAGAGGTCGTAAGCAGTTTTTACTTTGTACTCTTCAAGTGTTGTTGTGTACTTGTAATTGATCTGCGCCCAACCGGTGAGTCCGGGTTTGACTAAGAGTCTTAGTGGGTAATCGGGTATGTTCTCCATTCCAAGGCTGTGAAATGATGGGAGCTCTGGCCTTGGCCCGACTAAGCTCATGTCTCCCTTTATGATGTTGATTATCTGAGGAAGTTCATCCAATCTTAGAGGTCTCAAGAATCTGCCGAGGCGAGTAATCCTATCTTTACCCGCCTTTGTTTCAAAAGTTCTAAACTTATACATTTCGAATTCCCTGCAGTCCTTTCCGATCCTCTTCTGGCAAATAAATACAGGCCTTCCGCTAGAGATAACTGAGGTCAGCACAATTACTCCGATGACAGGGCCGAACAGGACGAGTATCGTGACTCCGAGGACTATGTCAAGTACTCTCTTGATTCTGTCGTAGGTTTTCTTGGTTTCTATTGGTTCTCTTTCGATAAGCATCAACTTCTCTTCATTGAAGCTCTCGTGAGAAAGCCTGTATAGAAAGAAGTATCTCAGAGCGGTAAGTGCCAGAGTAGGTAGGGCTATCCATGGTGATAAACGAATCAACAAAGCCCCGAATAAGCAAGACAAAACAACGGATCCAAGGGAAGAAGCCTTCTGCTTATCTGGATCGGAAAAAGTGATTCCCTCGTAACCGCGCATAGAAAAGCTAATAAAGACACATACACCAAGAGCTGCGATAAACGCATCAAAACCGTTCAATAAGAGCGGCAAAGCTAGAGAAAGATCCAGCAAATACCATAGCCTGTCCATCGTTATATTGTCTCATCTTTACAACGATATTGGAACCAGCAATTTCGCAAAATATTGAATCTTGAAAGAGGATTTGCGGTATCATGTAAATTAGGAGGTCCACGGTGAAAAAACTATATCTGAGTGATCTTCACATAGGTGACGGAACGTTAAAGGATGACTTCAAGTTCGATTCGGATCTCATCGAGCTGATACTCAGCTCCAAGGACAAAGGTTTCGGCGAGATCGTGATTGTTGGTGATGGTCTTGAGTTGCTGATATCAGAGTTTATTAGAAGCAGACGGATGTTGCCTTTTGACAGATTGCTGAAAGAGATCGATGTATCGATTGTCGATGCCATTGAGAGCAAACATCAGGAAGTGTTCAGAGCATTCAGAGAGTTCGCCGAGAGTGGAAGAGTGAAATACGTTGTTGGAAACCATGATTCCCTTTTGCTTTTCAGTGAGAGACTCCGTCACAAGTTGAAGGAGTTACTGGGAGACGAAGAGAAGGTTGAAATCCTGCCTTATTATCTTGACAGAGAGTTCAAGACTTTGGCCATTCACGGCAATCAGTACGACATTGTGAACAGATTCTTCAGAGATAGGAAGAACGGCAATCTTATGCAGCCTTTTGGTGACTATATGGCCCGTTTCATGATGGAGAACTTTGACAAATGTCTCATGAGAACCGAGCTTCCCGAGCAGGTGGTAAGGGATTATCAGAATGTACACCCTACTCTCGATGTATTTCAGTGGCTTGAATACTTAAGGAGAGTGTATGAGGTCGACTCGGACTTACAGGCGGAGTGGTCAAGGCAATTTCTTATTCTTTTGAAGAGCCATGATGCACAACGTTGGATAGATGCTAACTGGCCGGTTTTGAAGGTCATTGAGGGGTTGTTTGTGAACAGGCACGGCGGTATGAAACTCGGAAGTCTGATGGTGAGAATCGTGATGGCAGTCAGAAAGTTGAAGAAGACTGACAATCTATATAGGCAAGGGAGAAGACTGCTTGGTGCGGAGGGAAAGAAAGGCTTTCAAAAGGCCATGAACAGTGAGTTCTTTCTGATGTATGGTGACAAAGCCCCGCCTATCGTTCCAGGTGAACTGAAAGGTGTTGTGATGGGTCATAATCACCGCCACGTATTGCGGATGATTTCGAGCAACGGAGAAGAGAAATTCTACGCTAATGCCGGGACATGGAAGCCCGTCGTAGAGATGATAGATGATAATCCTAAGAACGGTTTTGCAAGAAGAGTTGAGCTGGGGTACATCACTATAGAGATGATTTCTAACGAGTTTCTTGTTCAGTCGAACCATATCAAGAAACTTAGTGGCCTGCGGTTATCCGAGGATACAATAGAGCGGAATGCCGACAGTTCTATTTCGCACGAGATTGGACTAAGAGTCTGAGGAGGGATTCACGTTGCACTATTACAGAGGTTCCACGATAGTGCCGATTATCATTACTTTGCTCCTGGTAATAGTAGCTGCCGTAGTTGCAGCATTTTTCCTCTGGCCCGTTCCAGAACCGAAAATACTTATCTCGAATGTCTCGCCAATTCCGAAAAATGCAGAGAGAATCCAATATGCTGAAAAGGTAGAATTAAGATGGGAAGCTGTATATGAACGTCCCAGGCATGGCCTCTTAGCAGAAGTCTTCGCTGGCAAGGACAGAAATAGTTTGACCAGATTGGCACTTGACCTTCAGGGTGATCTGACCTCCCCTACTGAGGGGATATTTTCCTTCTCTCATGAGTTTGAGGTTGATCCTCATTCTCAGTATTGGTGGAAAGTAAGGGTTTACACAGAAGGCGGAAAATCTGCAGAAAGTGAAATCTGGACGTTCGTACTCATGAATACTTATCCTAGAAGACCAGAGCTAATTCCACCCGGCAGAAACCTGGGAAACGTCCCCCTAAAAGATCTGACACTTAACTGGAGTTCCAATGATCCTGATGGAGATGAGTTAGTATACGACGTGTATTTTGGCAGAGAGCCAAGATTAGATGAGAAGGACCTTCTCATTAGAGGAACGCACGAAACGATGGTTGACGTTTCGTTACTAAAGAGACTTGATTACTCGACGAAGTATTACTGGAAAGTCGTTGCGAAGGACTCGTATGGAGGTGAATCTACTTCTTATACTGAGAGTTTCACAACACAGATGAGGGCAGATCTTCCTGCAGTTACGCCGGAAAACCCAAGAAGCGGAGCTAGCGATTTCGATGCTGGAAGGAGGAGCCTCTCATGGAAGACCTCACTTCCTCTCGAGTACTATCCCGAACCACTTTATTTCGATGTCTATCTTGCGGAAGGTCAGTCGAGGCATTCCCTCATCGGAACCACGAATTCAACGGATATAGTTATTCCTTCTCTTAAAGGACACACAACTTACAGCTGGTATGTTGTAGTGAGGGACGCATCAGGTAAGGAGAAGAAGAGCGAAGAGTGGATCTTCCGGACTTCAAACAGAGCTCCTGTAATTGATATGAAGTATCCCTTTGCACCTCCCGGGCAGTCCTCAATACCGGTAACTTGGAGCGTAGTGGATCCCGATGGGGATAGTGTTACAACCGAGGTCTTCTTCGGGGCTGAAGATGAAGAACCTGTCAGGATTGCTTCGGGCAGAATGACATCCGTTTTTCTTTCAGCTCTGGACGAGGGGACTAGTTACAGTTTAGTCATAAAAGCCAGTGACAATCATGGTGGCGAGGCAAGCAAAGAGATGCAAATAGTACCGGGAAACCGAGCTCCTAGTGTAGCCGTTGTTAACCCGGTTTCTCGGGAAGGGGTAGAGCCATCGGCTGTCTCTTTCAGGTGGGTCGGCGAGGATCAAGATGGCGACTCGATAAGCTATGAGCTTCATCTGAAGTCGCTAGATGATTCTAGAGTTATTGGACCTATAGATTCTCAAGAACGTGTAGTACGAGATCTTGGAGAAAACGAAGAGTACAGTTGGTATGTTGTTGCGACTGACTCTAGGGGCGCATTTGTCAGAAGCGAAGAAGCGGTCTTCAGAACGGGAGATAAGTCGCTGGCACTAGTTCTACCGGTATCGCCCAGACCTGGAGAAGAAGAAGTACCCCGGTCGCACACCCGTTTCATTTGGGAAATCGATGGAGAGAGAGAGGGTCTTTCTTACAGGTTTGTTCTTGCAAATGACATCGAGATGAACAACACAGTCATCGAACGCGTCCTCGATGGACCGGATATTGAGCTTACTCAGGATATATTGAGCAACACCAGGTACTTCTGGCGGGTAGATTTGATCAAGGACGGTTCCGAAATTGCAGGAGAAATCTGGTCTTTTGAGACCGAAAACCTCCCACCCGAGGTTCCGCGCCTCATATTCCCAATGGACGGTGCTTCGGAAGTCTCTACAAGGGATCTGACCCTGAGATGGGAAGGTAACGACCCGGACGGGGTAATCGTTTCAACAAAGATCTACTTGCGCGGAACCGAATTCGTTGAGAAAGAGTATTCTGCCTCAGAGAGTTCTTTCACTATCGATGAGCTTGAACCTGGGCGAAGATATGAGTGGGCCGTGGAAATTATTGATGATGGTGGGAAGAGCTCCAAGAGCAGGTACTCATCGTTTGTTACAGGCAACCAGAAGCCAGTCATCAAGCTTCTTCAACCTTCTCGCATGTTCCTGGAGGGGGCAACGACGCCTCTTGTTGTTGAATGGGAGCTGGACGATCCTGAAGGAGAAGACCTTGAGGTGGGAGTATATGTCGACCTTGCCGAAGAGTCGTTGGGGCGCCCGGTAGCTATCGGAAATAACCTTGAGAGATATGTCATAACCAACCTCATTTCCGGAAGGGATTACTTGTTGACAATCGTGGCAGAGGATCCCGGAGGTGAAAAAGGGATTCTCGAAATACCGATAAAAAGCCGTGTTTCGGGACTAGACTACATTTATCCTTCCGGTGGAGTATTCGAGAACGACAGAGAGTTCTCTTGGTCATATTCACAACAGAGTTCGGGATACGTCTTCCGACTTTATGATTCAGATCATAACCCCATTGTCAGAAGAGTTGTTCAGGACAACAAATACAGACCCGAACTATCTTTTGAGGATGGTAGACAGTACTTCTGGGCTGTATCTGTCTTGAGAGACAACGTCGAGTATGCAGGCGAGCCGGTCAGTTTCATTTCCGGACAGCCGTTTGGAGTGTTGCTTGAAGCGCCGAGGAACGGAGAAAAAGTGTCGGCTTCGGGAGTAACATTGAAATGGGTTTTAGACGGTGATACAGAAATGATAAGGCAGAAGGAAGTCTATTTTGGAGAACTGGGTAGCCTTTCACGTTACACGGTTTCGAGCGACAGTTATCAAACAGGAAGGCTTCTTCCGGGACGAACATATGAATGGTTCGTTCAGTTGACAGACAATAGTGGAGCCACAATAAGAAGCGAGACTTTCCGATTCTCAGTTGAAAACAGACCTCCAGAACTGTCTTTAATCAGTCCCGTCGATGGAAGGGCGATCGGTGAAACGTATGTTGATTTGACATGGTCAGGCTATGATCCTGACGGAGATCAGCTGAGGTATTCGGTGTATTTTGGTTCGGGATCTGATCTTGAGCTTTATAGAGAGTCAATGCAGACAAATCAAATCAGAATATCCGGTCTAATCATGAATCGAATCTATAGATGGTACGTTGTGGCAACGGACGGCGAAAACACAGTTACCTCAGAGACGAGGACCCTTTATGTGGTAACGAGTCAAGTCGATCTGCAGGTAGAGGCTCCAGCTGCAGATTCAGTTGCCGATATCAGACCTGTCTTCTCTTGGAAGGTTACGGGAGCGCAGGCGGGAGAGTTCAGAATTTATCTGGGCGAGTCTCAAGATCAGATGTCTCTAGTAGCTACGACAGCGGGTAACTCATTTCAGTATCAGGACCGACTGAAGGAAGACAGTACGTATTACTGGAAAGTTGAGCTGTGGAGGGACGGGAGTCTGCTTGCATCAACTTCAACAGTTCAGTTCAGAACGCAGTCTTCTGGAGAACCGCAACTTCATGATCAAAGAAGTGTAACAGCGATCTACTTCGGAGAGGCATTGAATATAGTTTCTTTGGATACTTCGGGCCTCGATATCATGGAGGTTCGTTATAACTATGATGGTGAAGTGCCTGTTGTGGTCAAAGGTAATCTTGTCTACGTGATAGAAGGGACGGGAAGACTAACAACCATTGATTATAGTTCGGGTGAGGCAAAGGTTATTGGAACGATCGCAACAAATACCTCTCCGGTCAAAATAGTGCTT
The DNA here is from genome assembly GCF_002432955.1 of Mesotoga sp. UBA5825. Classification (NCBI taxonomy): domain Bacteria; kingdom Thermotogati; phylum Thermotogota; class Thermotogae; order Kosmotogales; family Kosmotogaceae; genus Mesotoga; species Mesotoga sp. UBA5825. The sequence goes on from NZ_DJHG01000035.1 coordinate 41,763, forward strand.
GAGGGAGGTTACCTTTGGATTCTAGACAATAAGAGCGCTGGAGTCGTTGTCAGAGTCTCCCTTAATAGCAGCGGAATTCCCGAAGGGATGGATGTTGTTTACAGAGATTGGACAACGCCGGTAGATTTGTTCGTTACTGAGGACCTTTCAAGAATCTATTTGGCCGATGCTCTCTCAGGAATAAAGATCCTTCAGAGAGAAGGGACGGGATACGTCGATCGCACTTCAAGCTTCGATCTTTCTCTCGAAGGTTATTCTAGAGCCGTTGCCGAGAAGGACGGCATTGTCTTTTCCGGGGAAGCGGGCATAAACGGTGGACTGAAACTCATAGATACTTTGAGATCGCTGAAGAGCACCGTTGGAAGGTACTACATTGTCTTGAAGATCGAAGTCTCAGACGATATTCTCTACGCTTCAACCGACAAAGGAGTAGCGATTGTTGACATAAGCACTCCGGCATCTCCAGTTGTGCTAAGAGATCTGGAGCTTACGCAGGTAGATGAAATCTCAGTCTCGGGGAGGCTTATGATAGTGAAATCGGGAAACAGGATGTTAATATACGACGTAGAAAGACCAAATGATCCTATTTTGTTGGAAAGCAGAAATCAATAGCATCTAAACTTGGGAGGTGTTAGTGTGAGAAAGTATCTGGCAATGCTTCTAATAACTGTATTGTCTGTAGCGCTGTTCGCAGTAAGCGGCGTATTGGTGATGGCTATCGAAACCGAACCTGTAGGATTCGATCCGACTCTTGTGACTGCTTTTGCTTCGCACAGAGTTCTTGAAAACGTCTATGACGGTCTCCTGAAATACGATGAGAACATGAACCTAATACCTAACCTTGCTGTAGACTTCGAAGTTGTCGATCCTTATACCATCGTGTTCGAGATCAGAGAAGGAGTCAAATTCCACAACGGAGAATCCCTAACCGTTGAAGATGTTTTGTTCACATTTGAAAGGATTAGAGACCCGGAAGTGAAAGCTCCCGCAGCCACTTACTATGGTGAAGTCGAATCTATAAAGGTCATAGAAGGCAACAAAGTCGAGTTCAAGTTGAAGATTCCAATGGCCTCTTCTCTCTTACCTAACTTTGCAGGTGTCAATAGCGCAATACTTTCGAAGAGTTTTGTAGAGTCAGGAGCAAATCTTCAGCTCGTGACGAATGGAACAGGCCCGTTCTTTATGGCCGAATTTGTAGCAGGTAACTACATAACGCTGAGAAAGAACACTGAGTACTTTGTGGAGGGACTTCCTTATCTAAGCGAAATAAAGATGATGATCATGCCTGAGGAGGTAACACGGGTCTCCGCGCTAAGAAACGGAGATGTCGATCTGGCAAAGATTAGCGAGCCGCTTAGTTTGAGACAACTGCCCTCAGACAGATTCAAGATATATAGAACACCTGTTCTAAGCTATTACTTGTTGGGGTTCAACACAACCAGAGGTCCTCTAAGTAAGCCAGAGGTTAGGAATGCTCTGAATTATGCAGTAAACAGAGAGATGATCGTCAAGGCGGTTGCATTCGACGAAGCAACTATAACAGGTCCTCTAAACCCGGAACTTGATTTTTGGGCGCTCCAGCCAAATGAGTTTGAGGAGTACACTTACAACCCAGCAAAGGCGAAACAGCTGCTAACGGAGGCAGGCTATCCAAATGGTTTTGAGTTTGAGATAGTTGCTGCCCAGAGATATAACTTCGACAAAGTTGCCCAAGTTATTCAAGCTCAGCTTGCAGAAGTTGGCGTCACAGCAAAGATAAACATTGTGGAATGGGGTATCTTCATTAGCAAATGGAGAGAAAGCGATTTCGATTCTTTCATTTCCATGAACAGCGGTTCTATTGATCCGGATATTCAGTTCAACAGGACCTTCAGAACCGGTGGATCAACCAATGTATTCCTTTACAGCAATCCCGAGGTCGATGAACTCCTTGACAGAGGAAGAAGCGAGTCGGATATTGTTGCAAGACAGAAGATCTATGGAGAGCTCCAGAAAAAGCTTGTGGAAGACTCACCGATTCTGTTCCTGTATTCGGCAAACACGATATTCGCTTCGAATAACGCTGTTGAAGGGTTCAGATCTCTGGCTAACGAGAGTCTTGTTTTCTTGAGAGAAACTCACAAAGAGTAATGAGCAGGTAGAGAATGGAGTTCGGATACATTGCCAGGAGGTTGCTTTCGGCAATCCCCACTGTTCTCTTAGTAACATTTTTGGTTTTCATTGCAATCCACATAGTTCCCGGCGATGTGGTGGACATGATGCTCGGAACTCAGAACTATCTTAGTGAAAGCCAAATAGAGCAGCTTTATACTGAATATGGTCTAGATAAGCCTTTAGTCGTTCAGTATGGAATATGGGTGAGAAACCTCCTTTCTTTCAATCTAGGAACTTCACTTAGAACGGGAAGAACCGTAACCGAACTAATTAGAGAGAGATTTCCCGTTACTCTTGAACTGTCATTATTCTCTCTTGGATTCGCTATGTTGTTTGGTATTCCAATGGGAATCATATCTGCAATCAAAAGAAATGGTTTCATTGACAATTTCGTAAGGATAATCGGCCTCATCGGTCTTTCGTCCCCATCCTTTTGGGTGGGGGCGATCTTCATAGTTCTCTTCTCAGGTACCTTTCACGGCTTCAATCTCTTTGGCTATGTAAGACCGGGAGTAGATCTAATCTCCAATCTTCAAGTGATGTTTCTTCCTTCGCTCACATTGGGTTTGATGGTTGCCGCCCAGATCTTAAGGATTACGAGAACCTCGATGCTGGACGTGTTGAATCAGGATTATGTTAGGACGGCAAGAGCAAAGGGGGTAAGTGTGCGAAATGTTATTTTTAAGCATTCACTGAGAAACGCTCTGGTTCCTGTGGTAACGCTTTCCGGCATTCAGCTTGGATATCTTCTTGGCGGGACAATCGTTATTGAGAATATGTTTGCGCTTCCGGGAATGGGAAGACTTCTTCTCAATGTAGTGAACGAAAGGGACTACCCAGTTGTTCAGGGAATTGTTCTTTTTATAGGTATTCTGATAGTTTTGTTGAACATAGCGGTAGACATAATATACACACTCATCGATCCTCGTGTCGAACTTCGGTAGGTGAGAGAGATTGCTTAATGTATTCAGAAGACTTATCAATAATCCAATTTACATAGTGAGTATGGCGATTATCATAGTTATAATCATGGTGACTCTGCTTCCTGGTTTGTTTGCTCCGTACGATCCGTATAAGATGAATATGGATTCTTTCATGAGCAAACCCACCTGGAGTCATCTGTTTGGTGGAGACCAGTTTGGAAGAGACGTGTTCTCAAGATCAATATATGGAGTTCAGAAGAGTGTGATCATTGCGTCCAGCGCAATTGCACTATCTGCTATTATAGGGACCTTGTTGGGACTCCTTTCCGGCTACATAGGCGGCTGGACTGATCTGATAATCATGAGGATCATGGACAGTTTTTTTGCCTTCCCTTCGTTGATACTGGCTCTCTTCATTATTGCACTATTTGGTTCAAGCATGGCCAATCTGATATTCGCAATAGGGTTGGTCTACGTCCCGATTTTTGCTAGGACTGTTAGGGGAGCCACTTTGTCTCTGAAGGACAGTCTATATGTAAAGGCATCAAAGGCGTTGGGAAAGAAGGGTATTTCAATAATGTTGACCGACATCCTTCCAAACATCTCCTCTATACTCATAGTCACTTTCACAACAAACGTATCAACTGCCCTTCTTACAGAAGCATCTCTTGGATTTCTTGGTCTTGGTTTACCTCCACCAGAACCTACTTTGGGAGGTATGGTAGGTCAAAGCACATCTTATCTACTTAGCGCACCATGGATCGTCCTCTTTCCCGGTCTTATGATCGCCATAATCGTACTGAGCCTGAATATTCTCGGAGATGGTCTTAGGGATGTGCTTGATCCAAGAATCAGCAGATAATTACCATCTGTAGGACCATAGGGTCGTGGAACTTGTGGATACGGCATCCACGTGTTTTTTGAGAGTCTCAATCTCTTCAGCGGTATCGATGAGTCCAGCGGCGACTATCGTTATGTCGGGTGCGTGTGCTCTGATCTTTGGGGCGATTTTCGCCGCAACAATTCCAGGGAGTATCTCAATATTTCTTACACCATTAGATACTATTTGCTGTATTCCTTTGTCAACGGCCCTCGAGTCAAGAACGAAGAACCTCAACAAGCTCTGATTCAAACCAACGTTAACGGCTTGCTTAAAAATCCTTAGTTTAGCCGTTATTATCCCATCTACCCCGCTCTTCTTAAGGTAGATAACGCTGTCTTCATCTCCAGAAAGTCCTGACACGAAATCGATATCAACAAATACCCTTTTGCCAGCAGATTTGAACTGGTCTATTCTCTCTTGAACTTCAAACAGGCCTCCATTGAGAAAAAAAACCGTCTCCGGTATAACGGCTTCCGGCCTCTCTTTTCTATCCCACAAAGCTGCAATGATTCCCTTAAGCATAGTAAACCTCCCTTAATCGATGATACAACATGTTCTGTAGATCGCTTATGTGCTCTTTGCTTTTAAGGTATCCCGTAATCTGAAAAAACATTTGTGATATAATTCGAGTAAACGTGGTAGAGTTTATGAGAAAACCACGCCATGAGTTGATGGCGTGGTTTTCTTTTTGGAGGTGCCGGGATGCAGGCGGTGGTTATTGGTGGTGGAGTTGTCGGTTCGCTAATTGCCCGAGAACTCACAAGATACAAAATTGAAGTCGTTCTGGTTGAGAAGTCCGAGGATATAGGTCAAGGCGTTACCAAGGCGAATTCGGCGATTTTGCATGGTGGTTACGATGATCCGCCAGATACTCTAAGAGCGAAACTTTGTGCCGCCGGGAATTCGATGTTTACCAGGCTTTCTGAAGAGCTAAAGTTTCCTGTTAAGAGGACAGGGTCACTTGTGGTCGCCAGAGGCAGAGACGAACTGCCAAGACTTGAGGAGCTCCTTGAAAACGGCATCAGAAATGGTGTGGAAGGACTCAGAATTGTTGAGAAGAGTGAACTGAAGAGTCTGGAACCATACATTTCTGATGAGTTCAACTTTGCACTTCTTTGCAGCAGTGCCGGTATTACCGAGCCATGGATGGTAGCTATCTCTTCATCGATAAACGTCTCTGAAAACGGAGGCAGAATAATCACAAGCGATGAGGTAGTGGGCGGTACTATGAGAAATGGGAGGATTGAGAAGGTTCTTCTAAGATCGGGAAGAAAGCTAAGGGCTGATTTAGTGATAAACGCTGCGGGGGTATTCTTCGAGAGAGTTGCATCAAGCTTCGGAGTTGATGTGCCTTCCGTTAAATTGAGAAAGGGAGAGTACATTCTTTTGGATAAGAAAGCAAGTTCGCTTGTAAATAGGATTATCTTTCCTCTCCCAACTGCCGAAGGGAAAGGAAGACTCGTTGTTCCAACGGTTGATGGAGGAGTTCTACTTGGTCCCACTTCTGTCGAGTTGCCGGGATTTACTCCTGAAGATGTAAGTACTACTTATGAGGGGCTGGTCTCTGTTAGAAATTCCGGGGAGTATCTGATCCCCGGAATAGACAATCCAGGCTGGTATGTCAAGTCTTTTGCCGGACTAAGACCGGAGACAGATCAGAAGGATTTCTACATAAGAAAGGCAGAAGAACTAGAGAACTTCATCACGGTTGGAGCCATCAGGTCTCCCGGATTAACTGCAGCACCGGCAATTGCAGAATATGTTGTGACTAGAATAGTCCCCGAAACAGGAATTCGCCTGGTCGAAAGAGATGATTTCGTTTCTAGCATCAAAGAGAGAGAGAGAATAAAAGAGCTTTCGTTTGAGCGAGTATCACAACTCATTGACAAGGATCCCGCCTATGGAAGGATAGTATGCCAGTGCAACGAGGTATCTGAGACAGAGGTGATTCAGGCAATAAGAGATGGAGCGAGGACTGTGGATGGAGTTAAGTTTAGAACAAGAGCTGGTTTTGGAAGATGTCAGGGCGGATTTTGCAGTTCAAGTATTGCCAGAATTCTGTCCAGAGAGCTGAAAAAAGACCTGTCGGAGATTAGACAGAACAATGAAAGAAGCTGGATAGTAAGCGAGAAGGTGAGACAATGAAGAGACTCATCACAGACGTACTTGTAATTGGCGGGGGAGCCGCAGGAATGGCCGGTGCCTTCAGCGCAGCGAAACAGGGTGTCAAAGTAACCCTGCTCGAAAGAGAGGCAGTAGTTGGCGGCGTCTTGAATCAGTGCATTCACAATGGTTTTGGACTTCAGTTTTATCATGAAGAACTTACTGGTCCGGAGTTTGCAGCTCGACTACAGAGTGAGATGAGTCAGGAAAGGGTAGATGTGATAGGTGAATCATATGTTCGGGAAATTGATGTCCGGAGGAAGGAAGCTTTGGTGTTGTCACCACAAGGTGCCTTCAAAATAGAGTCAAGGGCTCTCGTGATTTCGACCGGTGCAAGAGAGAGACCATTTGGGTCATTGCTGATACAAGGAGATAGACCTTCTGGGGTTCTGCCAGCTGGACTGGCACAGAGATTTGTCAATCTGGAGAACTATCTGCCGTCAAGACGTGCAGTTGTACTTGGTTCGGGGGATATTGGGTTGATAATGGCCAGAAGACTAACCCTTGAGGGTGTCGAGGTTGTGGCAGTAGTTGAGCGAATGCCGTATCCAGGTGGGCTTACGCGAAACATTGTTCAGTGTCTAGAGGACTATGGTATCCCGCTTCTTCTGTCGACAACGGTTACTGGCATTTATGGCAACGGAAGGCTTGAGGAAGTTGAGATCTCAAGAGTCGATGAGAAATTCACGCCTGTTCCTGGCACCTCGAAGAAATTGAAGACAGACACGCTGATTCTATCGGCAGGATTGTTGCCACAGGTTGAGGATTTCGATAATGATTTGATGATAGATCCTGTTAATCGAGGTTTCATCGTTTCCAATACCGGTGAAAGTAGCATAGAAGGTGTCTTCGCTGCAGGAAACAATGTGGCTGTGTTTGACCTGGTTGATTATGTGGCAGCTGAGGGTTGGATAGCTGGCCGACATGCTGCTCTTTTCTCGCTTGGTGAGAACACGTCAGGTGACCGAGTTCCGGTCATAAGAGGAGAAAACGTGGGAGTACTGGTTCCAAGCATTGTCGATATGGAAGAACACTTGAGATTGTACATAAGACTGAGGAAGCCCATGGATGAGGGAAGAGTAGTACTAAAGGAGTTGAACTACGAAAAGCGTTTTTCATACGGAGTTCCAAGTGAGATGATCCAAGTGGTCATAAACAAGGATAAGCTGGCTCCTCTCCTGGATGCAGGACAACTGACTGTAGAGGTGTTAACATGAAACGACATATTACCTGTGTGATCTGCCCCGTAGGTTGCAAGATATCTGTAAGAAAGAAGGATGAGAAATACGAAGTAACTGGTAACAAATGTCCAAGAGGTCAGGAATACGCACTCAATGAACTCGTAATGCCGAAACGAATACTTACAACCAGCGTGAGAGTTTTGAACGGGGAACTCCCTCTTGCTTCAGCGAAGACCACAGGCCCAATTGACAGAGCCCTAATACTCGAAAAGATGAGTTTAATCAGCAGAATAGCCGTTGAGGCGCCGGTGAAGATAGGGGACGTTTTGATAGATGACATCGACGGTGAGGGAACTTCACTTGTCGCTACTCGACCAGTTGGAAGAATCGAAACCTCCAATCAGTAGCTTTGGCTACTTGAAATAACTTTAGATTCGAGTTACAATAATTAATGTGTTCCAGCGTGGCTCAATGGCAGAGCATCCGGCTGTTAACCGGACGGTTGGGGGTTCGAGTCCCTCCGCTGGAGCCAGAACTCCCCTGTAAGGGGGAGTTTTCGTTATATCCAGCTCTGCCCTGGGACTTTCGGGAATAGCCTGGTTTTCAGGACGTTGTCAAGAGAGCATACATATCTGGCAAGTCTTTCGACTCCAATTCCACAACCCGCTGTTGGAATGAGTTCTCTCATTTCTGCTATCTCCATGTACCAGGCAAGTTCTTCGGGGTCAGTACCTTTGAATTCCATTCTGTTAATAATCCTTGGGTGTTCCCACTCTCTCTCTCCACCAGACAAGGTCTCTCCGAATCCTTTTGGAAGAATCAAGTCCATGTCTTTGAGTGTCTTTCCATCATCAGACAGGAGGTCGTAGAACTCCCTCTCCCATATTGGGAAGTCTATCAACCAGAAGGGTTCAGTGAAGCTGGAGGACAGAACGGTTTCGAAGTCTTTTCCATACTGTTCGTAAGCATCCATGAACTTCACTTTTGCGAATGGTCGGGAGGGTACTAAAGGGTCTGAAGACAGATACTCCAGTTCCCTTTTACAGCTCTCTTTAATTGTTGTAATTACGCTGGCAAGCAGATCTTCAACAAGTAACATCACGTCATCTCTGGACGCGTTCTTGATTTCCAGATCGATCTGACTGAATTCGAAAAGATGTTTTCCCGACAGCGCCTTCTCAGAAGTCTCTAGTCTCACGTTAGGAGATACTATGAAGATCCTGTCAAATGACTTGCATGCCAACTGCTTGTGGAAAATCATGGACTGCGTTAGACGATACTCCTGATCGTAATAACGAAACTTCGCGTTATGAACTTCATGGTTCAGTGGATCGGTTATTGGAGATACAACGGTGGGAAGAAGTTCCACAAAGCCTTTTCCCCGAAGGAAGTTGTTTGCTTCTCCCAGCAGTGCGGACTTAACTCTAACTGCCGATTTTACTTGCGGGTCTCTCAGGTGTTCCAGTATCCTTGTGCTTAGTCTCCCTGTGCTTTCCATTCTCTCACCCCTTATAAAAAAAAAGAAGGCCGATGGTTATCCATCGGCCTTTTAATCTTCTAAAAGCTACAAAAGCAAAGATTAACTGACCGATCCCGGCCAGGAATTATTATCGACTCCTCTATTCCCATATAAAGACTCATTATGAACCATAATCATTCCTCCTGATTGTTTGATTGTACCACCTGAAAAGTAACACGAAAAGCACGCTGTTTAAGATTTGTTGAAGTATCTTTGTTAAATAGCGCTCGATCGGTTTATAATATTAGCATGAATATCATTCCGATTTTCGTTCCACATGAGGGTTGCAGAACGCGGTGTACTTTCTGTAATGAACATTCGGCTACGGGAGTAAGTAGACTTCCCGATGAAGCCGAGGTTCATGAAACTGTCGAGAGATACCTTTCGTTTTTCAGGGATCCCCATAAGGCAGAACTGGCTTTCTATGGCGGCACCTTTTCAGGTGAAGGCCGTCAGCAAATGTACCTTGAAATTGCAGACAGATTATTCAAGAAAGGAATCATTGGAGGTATAAGATTCTCCACCTCGCCGGGACTGCTTACTGAAGAGACGATTAATCGTATGAGATCTTACCCAATAACCTTTGTGGAATTAGGAGTTCAGTCATTCGACAACGATGTTCTGAGAAGGTGTCACAGAGATCATGGCACAAACGAGATTTACGAAGCCGCTCGATTATTGAGAAAGAATGGAATTGATTACGGGATCCATTTGATGACAGGATTATCTGGAGATTGCGAGGCGAAGGACATGTTCTCGACAAAGGAAGCAATCAGAGTCGGTGCATCTTGTGTGAGGCTTCATCCGGTCGTTGTACTGAAAGGATCGATTCTCGAAGAAGAGTATCATCTTGGAGGATTCACGCCGAAAGGAATTGAAGAGTCACTTGAGATTCTATGGAAGATGTATCTTTTGCTTTTGCTGTCTGAAGTGAAAGTTAGTAGAGTAGGGATCTGTCTTTACGGAAGACAGGTGGCAAATGTAGTTGCAGGTCCTTTTCACCCTGCTCTTGGGGAACTTGTCAGAGATAGGCTGATGTTTGAGATCTTAAGAGAGTTCTGCGTGCAGAATAATCGTCGCTCTCTTTGCCTTGATAGATCGAACAGCAAATGGTTCACAGGCCATAAGAAGGGAATTCTCGCAAGAGCATTTAGAGAGGGGATTTCAATCTCCTTTGTCGAGAATGGAGAGGATGTCGATTTGCCTTTCTACATGAAGTCTATCGGGGAAAGGATTCTGGGGGGAGTCTATGCTCAAGCTTGATTCAGTTTACATCAAGGGATTCAAGAGTTTTGCCATGCCGACGAAATTTGACGTATCATCGGGAATTACAGCTGTGGTCGGGCCGAATGGAAGCGGCAAGTCGAACGTTGTGGATGCAATAAGATGGATGTTCGGAGAACAGTCGATGAAGAACATCCGTGCTGACAGTAGAGAGGATGTGATCTTCAACGGTTCGGAGAGGTTTCCGCCATCAAACTCTGCTGAAGTAAGACTGGTGTTCGAGTCGGAGGAAGGGACCTTCTCAATAGCAAGAGAGATTTCCAGGGACGGGCAGTCGATGTATAAAGTTAACGACAAGCAGTCTAGGCTGAGAGATATCAGAGAGTTGTTCCAGGGGACAGGAGTAGGGATGGATATCTACTCGATTGTTGGTCAGGGACAGGTTGATAAGGTCGTGACAGCCTCACCTTACGAGTTAAGGGCTCTCATTGAAGAGGCCGCAGGCACGGCTGTTTACAAGGAGAGGAAAAAGGAAGCACTCGGGAAACTGGCGGCAACCGAAGAGAATCTGAGCAGGCTTGAAGACATTATCTTCGAGCTTGGCAAGCAAAGGAAGTCGCTATATCTGAAAGCGAAGAGGGCAGAAAAGTTTGTTGAGTATTCTGCGAAACAAAAGGAACTCAAGAACCTTTACTTTGGCAATATCGCAAGACTGGAAGAAGAGAAGCTTATTAGTCTGAGAGAAAGATTTGACAAAGCACGAGATGAACTGAAGGATCTTCAGAAAAAGCTAATTGAAGGTGAATCGAACTGGTCGGCCCTGAGGGCGGAGTTTTCTGAGGTCGACAAAGAGATTGAGGGTTTTACGAAACTTCTTGAAGAATATAAAAAACGTCAGAATGACTTGCTCGAGCTTAAAGAAATGTACACTCGAAGATTGAGTGAGAAAGAGAACCGACTAATTGAAGTCTCCACTAGGATAGATAATTTCAGATCGGAAATCGATGATCTCGATAAGAGAAAGGATGAGATCAAACTGATTATTGATAGTCTTGAGCAGCAGATCTCTGATGAAGAAGCCGCCCTTTCCTCTTCTGAAGAAGAGAGAGACTCGCTGGTGAAGAATTACAGTGCGCGTGAACGAGAATGGCTGAAACACCAGGAGAGTTTTGAGTCAATCTCGAAAAGGCTTTCCAAGATAGAGAATGAGCTTGAGAGACTCGATAACAGCCGTGAGGATACGGGCAAGAGACTAAGGTTAATCGAGAGTCAGCTTGAAGCTAAGAGCGCGAGGTTTGAGACTCTCAAAGATGAGACTGAATCACTCGCCAAACAAGGTAAGGAAAGCACCGAGAAGCAGCGCAAAGTTGAGGGAGATATTGGTGCGTCAAGAGAACGTCTGAATGAACTAGATACGGAGCTTGAGAAAGCAAGAGAGAAACTCTCTAAAGATGAAAATGAGTTAAGGCGTTCTCAAATGGAAAGATCCCTACTTGAAAGACAACAGGAAGAGTATCAGGGTTTTTCCAAGGCTGTGAGAGAGGTATTCTCGAGAAAGGATAGTTTTGCAGGCCTGAGAGATGTGGTTGCGAATCTCATCCAGGTACCAGAATCATACGAAACTGCGATAACTATTCTTCTCGGTTATAGAATGCAAGATATCGTGGTTGATGATTCCATAACCGCAAAGAGAGTCATCGAGTTTCTCAAGACATATAAGATCGGCCGTGTTACGTTGCTTCCTATGGACATGATTGAAGGGAACTTCAGGAACTTCACCAAAGTGGAGTCGCATCCTGGATTCATAAACTACGCAGCCAGATTGGTTGATATTCCCTTTGGCTTCGAGAAGCTCCCGGTGTATCTCTTTGCGAATTCAGTTGTCGCCAGAAGTTTGGATGATGCAATCGAGATGAGGAAGGAAGCAGGCTTCTCGGGAAGAATAGTCTCTGTTGACGGTCAATTGTTGAGTGCTGGCGGTTCGATTACTGGTGGCTTCATTGGGGAAGAGACGAGAACCGATTTGCTTTCGAGAAAACGAAGAATTCAAGAGCTTCTAGAGAGAGAAACGGAACTTGTGAAAGAGATCCAGCTCGGTGGTAAGCAGATAGGTAGACTGAAAGATGAGACTATTGAAGTTCGCGGCTACCTCAAGACATTGCAGGAAGAGCTGAACGAACTTGCCTCCAAAGGGGCCGCGATAAACAGAATGATTAGTGAGCTCCTTAAATCTGCACAGGAAGTTGAAGAGGAGATATCGGAACTAACTAAGCTCGAGAATGAGTATACAAGAAGGTTGGAGGAGAATTCGAGAAAGAAGGAGCTTCTTGTTGGAGAGCAGACTTCTCTGAGAGAAGAACGATTGGATTTGGAAAGGAAAGTCGAGGCCGAATCCGAAGAGTTGAAGAAACAGAAAAAGGCTCTTGAACAGCTCCAAGAGACAATAGTAGACACTAGATTAAGGCTTTCAACTCTATATGAGAAACACGAACAGTTTACGAAGGAACACGCATCTCTAATTCAGAAGAAGAAGAACGATCAGGAAAGTATTGAGCTCCTGTCTAGGGAGGTAACTGAGCTTGAGTCGGAGACAGAACGCCTAAGAAAGCAAGTAGCCGATCAGGAACGGGAGCTTTCATCGGTCAAGAAGGAAACAGAGAATCTCTTCTCCAGCATTAGATATCAAAGAGAGGGGAAGGAGCAAAGACTATCAGCCCTTCAGGAGGCCGAAGAAGAGATTAACAGGTTGAAGGATGAAAGAGAGAAGCTTCGTGAGCAATCTCATCAAATCGAAATGCATATTCAGGAAAGTGAAATGAAGCTCTCAAGGGTAAGAGAAGAGTTTGAAGAAGATGCGAGCGAGATTCAGATCCTGTCAGAAGAGAACCTTAAAGATGTAAAAGTGGAGCTTGATGATTACGAAAACAAGCTGAAGTTTCTTGGCAGTGTTGATCTTGAGGCAATAGACGAGTATGGAGTTGTGGACAAAGAGTATCAGGAACTCGATGAGCAGAAGCGAGATCTGGAAGAGGCCAAGGTGAAGTTGATAGAGCTGATTGATAAAACTGATGCGAAGGCCAAGAACATTTTCATGGAGACGTTCAACAACGTGAACAGTAACTTCAGCCATTACATTCAGGAGATTTTTGACGGTGGGGAAGGAGAAATCAAAATCATCCCGGGTGAAGATCTTCTTGAGACCGGTTTGGAAATAACTGTAAGGAGGCCCGGAAGGAAAGTTCAGAAGCTGCAACTTCTCTCTGGAGGAGAGAAAGCACTTGTCGGTATTGCACTAGTGTTCTCCTTATTGAGTATAAAGCCCAGCCCCTTCTACGTTTTAGACGAGGTAGATGCTCCTCTTGATGACTTCAATGCGGAGAGGTTCAGGGTGCTGTTGAGAAAGCATGCTACCGATACTCAGTTTCTTGTTGTCACCCACAACAAACTTGTTATGGAAGTTGCCAACGTTCTTCACGGAGTTACGATGACAGATGGTCTCTCAAGAGTTATTCCAGTAGAGCTTAAATCGGTTGAGACTGTAATCGGTTAATCTTTTCCGTTTGTAGAAGTCAAATGACTAGACTCCCTTGAAATAACTACAAGCATTCCAATACCAATGAGTGCTGATCCCGAGAAGAACATAAGAGAGGGGGAGTTCTTTAGAAAGAGTATATCTGCAATGATCGTGAACACAGGAATGGTGTAGACCCAGAGAGTTGCTGCCTTCCCGCCCCAAAGATTTATGCCTTTGTTCCACATTATGTACCCAAGAGCGGAGGCGAATACACTAAGAAAGAGAATCCCTCTTACTGCACCTTGAGAAAACTCAACGGGTTTGTTTAGAATGAACACCTCAGTTACCACGAGAGGTGATGAAAAGAGAAGACCCCAAAGCATTATTTCCAGAGTAGTCCATATTGAGCTGTTGTGTATCTTCTCGTAGAAAAAGGTGTAGGCAGCCCATGAAACTGCAGCCCCAAAGGAGAGGAGATTTCCAACTGTACTAGAGCCTTCGGAGAATCTCCCTGAGAAGATGATTACAAAGAGTCCGGCAAAAGCTACTAAACCCCCAAAATACTCCAAGAAATCGAATCGCTTCGTAGCAACATCGTAGAGAATTATTGTCAGAATCGGTGCCGTGGAGACGATGAGAGAAGCATCAGAAGCGTTCGTCAAAGTCAGTCCGTAGTTTTCAAACAGGAAATAGAACGTGATTCCGAATAATCCAGCCAAAGCAGCATTCTTGTGATCGACGGTCCTAAACGAACCTCTTTTCCGTGTAGACAACGGAAAGAGTATACCGACCGCTATGGAGAATCTTATATACGCTAGTAGCATTGGTGGCAGTGATTCAACGGCCACCTTCGTAAATATATACGATCCTCCCCAGATCATAGCTGTCGCTGCAAGAATTACGAGACCGAAAGATCTTTTTTTTGTTCTTCTCATACTCTCTTGTATGGGGAGTAATCTGCGTTGGATCTAGAGATCACAGGTTCAAGTATTAGAGCCTCGTATGGGTGAAGGTCAATACTTATCGTCCCAAAGGATGCACTAAAGGCCTTTCCTGCAATAGTGTCTTTCATCTCCGTTCCATTCATGAGAAAGCCCTCTTGCAGAAATACTCTTGACCTTACATTCTTTTCTGTAGGATTTACGATGCAGACTAAAAGATCATCAACAATTCCAGTTGTTCTCTTGAATGAGATTAGAGAATGATCAGAGCTGACTAGAGGTTTGAAGTCGCCCGACCGGAGAGATGGTTTGCTTGAACGAATGGTGTTCAGAGTCTTGTATAAGTTCAAGGTCTCAATCTCCTGGCTCGTGTGCTCCCACTTCATTGGTGCCCTATTCTCCGGATCGTTGCCTCCTTCCATACCTAACTCTTCCCCATAGTAGATCAAAGGGACGCCCGGAAGGCAATACTGGAGAATCAACGCTGCTTTGATTCTGTCTATGGATCCAAGCTCGTTCTTCAGTCTCGGTACATCGTGTGAAGAAAGGACAGTCCAGGACTTCGACAGGAATTCCAGGCCTGCATCTCTAACTGCATCATTAATAATGTTAACTGCATCTTTCCCTGAAACAAAACCGTTCAGAGCTTCCCATATTATCAACCTGAAGTAGTAGTTCATAAGCCCATCAAGACCCGATCGCTCCGGCCAGCTCCCTGGGTAATTCCATATCTCACCAATCACGCACGAATCAGGTCTAGCAAATCTTGTTCTTTCGACTATTTCCTTCAGAATTTCAGGACCCAGATCATATGCAACGTCTAGCCTCCAGCCATCGATTCCCATGTTGAGCCAATGACGTAACACTGATTCCTCTCCCTTGAAAATGATTTCCGCAAGATCGGGGTTCTCCAGGTTCAGTTCGACAAGATTACCGGAATTCATCCAACCCCTGAATCCCTTCTCTCCCCTTATGAAGTACTCCATCAGTCTTTCGTTGCCTTGAAAAGCCCCCGGTTCATCGAAGATCTCCAGCCCATTGAACCACCTTCCAGCAATGCCAGCATGATTAAACACTCCGTCAAGTACAACTCTAATTCCCCTTGCGTGGGCACTCTCAATTAGGGCAACAAAGTCTTCTTCAGTGCCAAGATCGGGGTCGATAGCGAAGTAATCAATTGTGTCGTACTTATGATTTGTGTGAGCCCAGAATACCGGATTCAAGTAAACGGTGTTTGCTCCAAGCTCCTTGATGTAATCAAGTTTTTCGACTATGCCGATCAAGTCTCCTCCCCAAAAATCATACTGGTGACTTCCGTCAATTGAAGGGAGAGGTCTTTCTTCCCAACTTTTGACCTTTTGTTTGGGGAGCGAATAGTACCCTTCCTCTTTCTTCTGAAAGACAGTCTTTCCATTGCCCAAATTGAATCTATCGGGGAGCACCTGATATACAATTGCATCCTTCTTCCAGTCTCTCATCTTCTCTCCTCTAGCAGCTCATTGGCATACGCGAGGTATACCATTCCAAGAAAGATATTGTTTCTTACAGACCAGAGTTCTTCAGGCTTGATGTTTATTTGAGATTGCCTTAACCATGAATTCAGAGTCCAGAGAGTCATCTCGTAGATTTGCATGAGTCCTCTCGAATAGACGTATGATGAAAAGGATTCGTCGATGCTTCTCTCTTCCATCAAAGCAAATGGATTCAATGATGACTCAACTGTCATAATAGACAGTACCACCGCCGGATCGAGCTTGGAGAGATCTAGAGTACGAACTCTTCCACCGATAATAATCTCTACCTTCGTACCGCCGAACTCGACAAGCGAATCGTAGATCTCCTCTGAAAGGCGTCTTCTAAAGAGATCCGATCTATCGGAAAGCAATTTGCTGGATTCAATCAACGAAGCTACTTTTCTTTCTAGATCAGGATACTCCTTTTTCGTTCTGGCCTGTGTAAGCTTTGTAAGGGCGGAGTTATATTCGAAAATCCTTTCTTCAGGCAGATTATGCATTCTAATCGAATTGTTTAACATTAGTTCGTTTGAAGGGTTCTTGTTGGTGAAGTAGCTGTAGGCATCAAGTACTCGATCATCATACAAGTAGGTGGGGCTATTGAGAAAAGTCTTGTAATCAGCGCCCAAGCCTGCATTGTAGAGGACAGACAGAGCTGCAACTCTCTCGAGCTTGTTCTTTTCGCCTAGAGAAGTGAGTATTAGTGCAATAGTGATTATCGAGGCAAGCAGAATCATTAGCACAATTAGATCAGTCTTCTTACCTTTGTCCATAGTCCACCTCTCGGCAATTATAGCAGAGAAAAGGCCGGGTCGCCCCGGCCAAAGATTTCAACGTATTTACCTCTTCTTTGGTTTTTCGAACTTGCAGACACCAACAGGACACTGCGGAGCATCTACGTGGGCAAGGAATTCCTCCTTGAATCTATCCAGGATAGATCTCAAGGGTACAGGTACCGATTGTCCTAGACCACAGAAAGAAGAGTCTTCCATAGTTTCAGATATGTCATATAGCTGACTGAGCATCTCTGTAGTTCCTCTCCCTTTCGAGAACTCATTCAGAATATGAACAATTACATGAGTTCCTTCTCTACATGGTGAGCACTTTCCGCAAGATTCATGGGCGAAGAACTCCATGAGATTCTTTGCTGTATCTACTGCACAGTGGGTCTCATCAATTGCAAGAATAACACCCGAACCTAGAGATGCACCATACTTTTTGAACGAGTCGAAATCAAGTTCTGCATCCATCTCTTCGGATCTGATAAAAGTACCTGCAGCACCGCCGGTCTGTACCATTTTCAAAGCTCTTCCGTTCGGTATTCCTCCACCGAACTTGTGAACAAGATCTCGAACAGAAGTGCCCATGGGGACTTCAACTATTCCTCTTTTCACCAAATTACCACACAGAGAGAAGACCTTTGTTCCAGGTGATGACTGGGTCCCAATAGATTTGAACCAGCTTGCTCCTTTGTCGACTATCGGAGGAACACACGCAAATGTCTCCACATTATTAACAACTGTCGGCTTATCATATAGTCCGCTTACCGGCGGATAAGGCGGTTTAAGTCTCGGCCTTCCGGATTTACCTTCGATAGACTCTATCAAAGCAGTCTCTTCTCCACAGACATAGGCGCCTGCTCCCAGTCTCACAGATAGATCAAATGAGAATTCAGTTCCGAGTATTGATTGACCGAGAAGGCCATACTCATAGACTTTACTGATTGCATCTCTAAGGCTTGCAACGGATTCGAAATATTCTCCTCTGATGTATATGTAACCCTTGTTGGCGCCCACTGCATAACCTGCAATTGTCATGCCCTCTATTACGGAATGCGGGTCGCCTTCCATTATCAATCTGTCTTTGAACGTTCCTGGCTCACCTTCATCTGCATTGCAGATCACAAATTTCTCCTCTGAATGAACCTTCTGGGTGAATTCCCACTTAAGTCCTGTAGGAAAACCGGCTCCACCTCTTCCTCTTAGGTTGCTCTTCTTTAGTTCTTCAATAACGGCTTCTGGAGTCATTCGTAGGGCTTTGGCAAGACCTTGATAGCCATCACGAGCAATATATTCTTCGATATTCTTTGGATCGATCGAACCTGCGTTTCTGAGGACAATACGTTCTTCTTCAGATGCCTTGCCAGCGTGAACATGTCCGCCACCTTCGAAGTCTGTAACAATCAATTCTCTGACTCTTCGACCCTTCAGAAGGTGCTCAGTAACCATCTTTTCTATGTCAGCTTCAGTCTTGACAGAGTACATAACATTGTCAGGCAGGATCAAGAAGAGAACCCCTCTTCCATAATCTCCAAAAGAGCCTGTTTCAAGCACCTCTACCAAAGAAGTGAGATTGTAGTTCTCGGTCAGGGTGCTTAGGTAGTTCTTGAAGTGTCTTGCACCTAGTAGCAAACTGTTCGAATCAATCGATACGAGGACGGTTATCGGTTTGTTCACAATGACTCACTCCTTTCTCTTGACACTATTTCATCTATGATTTCCGAGACTCTTTCAGGAGTGAGATTGCCATAAGCTTCATCATTTATCATCATTACAGGGGAGACTCCGCATAGTCCCAGGCAACTCGTTTCCTCAAGGGTAAAAAGGCCGTCTTCTGTAGTCTCACCGAAATCTATTTCCAGTCTATATTTTAAAGAGTCAATCACCGCCTGACCGCCTGTAACATGGCATGGAAGGCTCTTGCAAACTCTTATTACATGTTTCCCTCTCTTATGAGTAGCAAACATTGTGTAGAAAGTCAGTACTTCATAAATCCTTGAAAGAGGTGTTCCTGTCACTTCTTTCAGTGCTTCGGCTGCCTCTATTGGTATAAAATTGCCGTAGTGATCCTGAATCGCATGAAGAGTATTAATAAGCACATCGCCCCTTTCAAGACTCTGGCTGCTTACGTCTTCGTAGATTCTCGATACTATCTCATGAACGTCCTCAACAGACATACAAGTTCCTCCCTTCAACCCTCTTCGAAGTAGCAAAAGAGCCCCCGCTCAAGGGGGTTCTTGTAAACCTTTTATGGTGATACCTTGCTAATTGCACCGAATCTACAAACTGCGAGACAACTTCCGCATCGCGTACAGATTTCCGGATCTATTTCGTGAGGTTTCCGTACCGAACCGCTTATTGCGTCAACCGGGCAGACTCTCGCACAGGCTGTACAACCTACACATTTCTCTTTGTCGATTACAACCCTCATCAAAGTCTTGCACTTCTTTGCAGGACATTTTCCTTGTTTGACATGAGCCTCGTATTCGTCCCAGAAATACCGCATCGTTGAAATCACAGGTTGTGGAGCGGTTTGGCCAAGCCCACAAAGTGAAGTCGCCATGATATTCTCGCCAAGATCTTTTAACAGCTGTAGATCGTTCATGGATCCTTCTCCTTCTGTTATCTTTTCGAGAATTTCAAGCATCCTTCTCGTTCCGTCCCGACAAGGTGTGCACTGACCGCAAGACTCCTCAACGGTGAACTCGAGGAAATACTTAGCAACATCTACCATGCAGCTGTCCTCGTCCATAACTATCATCCCGCCCGATCCAATAATCGTGCCGAGTTTCTTCATATTGTCATATGTTATTGGCGTATCTATCAATTCTAATGGAATGCATCCTCCACTAGGACCACCTGTCTGGATCGCCTTAAGCTTCTTTCCTCCGGGAACACCTCCGCCAATCTCATAGATCAATTTCCTTAAAGTAATTCCCATCGGTACTTCCACCAGTCCTGTGTTCTTCACATTTCCGGCCAGAGCGAAGACTTTGGTCCCTCTTGATCCCTCAACACCATACTGGCTAAACCATTCGCCGCCATTTATGATTATCGGGGGGATGTTTGCATATGTCTCGACATTGTTCAAAAGGGTTGGTTTTTCCCACAATCCTTTGCTGGCAGGGAAGGGAGGCTTGACTCTCGGTATACCTCTTCTGCCTTCTATTGAGTTTATAAGAGCCGTCTCTTCTCCACAGACGAACGCACCAGCACCAATTCTGATTTCTAGATCGAATGAGAAGTCAGTTCCGAGAATGCTTTCGCCCAAGAATCCGTATTCCCTTGCTGTCTTCATGGCGTGGGTTAACCTTTCAATTGCAAGTGGATATTCGGCCCTAACATAAACAAAACCCTTCTGGGCCCCAACAACCCTGGCAGCGATGGTCATAGCTTCAACAATTGTATGGGGGTCACCTTCAAGAACGGCTCTGTCCATGAATGCACCAGGATCGCCTTCATCTGCGTTACATATGATGTATTTTGTTTCTCCCTTTGCCTTCTTAGTCAGGTCCCACTTCATCCAAGTGGGGAAGCCTGCTCCTCCTCGTCCCTTCAATTCACTCTTCTTCAGTATTTCAACAACATCATCGGGACCAATCTCAAAAAGAACTTTATGTAGTGCAAAGTAACCGTCCCTTGCAATATACTCATCTATTGAAAGAGGATCAATTACACCTAGATTTCTTGTTGCGATCTTTACTTGTTCAGTGAAGAAAGGAAGCTCTTCCTGAGGCTTTTCCTTCATTTCTCCAGAGTCGCCTTTATATAAAAGCTCTTCGACTACTCTTCCCTTTAGAATATGTTCTTCGACTATTCGGGCTGCACTCTCTGCCGTAATCTTCTGATAAAACACCCCTTCAGGATAGATTACGAGGATCGGCCCGAGGTCACAAGCACCCATGCATCCAGTCTCCACGACCCTAACTACACCATCTAATGAATACTTCTTCAGGGTTTCTTCAAATACACTCTTAACGCTCTTCTCGCCTGCAGAAATGCAAGCCCCTCCGGCACAAATAAGTACCGTGTTTTCAACAACGGGCACCCTTAATCACCTCTTCGTTAAAGTTCTCCTCTTTTCACTATGAGATCTCCGACAACTTTACCACCGACAATGTGTTGCTCAACGATTCTCTTTGCCTGAGCAGGGGTAACATGCCCGTAGATTATCGGCTCAGCTCCTTCCAAGTGAACCTCAATAGTCGGTTCGACATCGCAAAGGCCGAAGCAACCGGACTGCACGACAGAAACATCGTCGACCCCCTTCTCATCGAGTGAATCTACGATGGCCCTAAGTGTATCCTTTGCGCCTGCTGCAATTCCACAGGTACCCATAGCAACTATCACTTTGCCTCTCTTGCCTGAGTCACGCATCTTAAGACCCTTCATCGCGTTCTCTTTGATTTTCATGAGCTCTTCAAGGCTCTTAATCTTTGCCATCACTCGGCCCTCCTATATTTGTCTAGAATCTTTGATACTTCATCAGGGGTGACTCTTCCATAATAGTCGTCTTCACCAACCAGAACTACCGGAGCCATGCTACAGGCGCCGAGACATCTTACGGCATGAATTGAAAAGAGTCCGTCGGAGGTCGGTTCATTCATCTCGACTTTCAGCTCATCGTGGAGCCTCTCAAGTATCTTATCTGCGCCCTTAACATAGCAGGCAGTTCCTAGACAGACCTTTATCTGGTTCTTTCCTTTTGGCTTCATGTTGAAGAAATTATAGAAAGTTACAACTCCATATACCTGACTCAACGGAATATCCAACTTTTCGGATACGTGTTGCTGTAATTCTTCAGATAGATAACCGAAGACTTCCTGCGCCTTGTGAAGTACATTGATGAGAACGCCCGTGTTGCCTTTTACTGAAGCAATATACTCATCAAGTTCATCGTAGAGCTTCTGACAATCCGGGCAATTTACGAGAGACAAATCTTGCACCTCCTTTGAGGAAAGAATGTTATTTATTTCACACATGCATTATAACATGCACCTAGAGAAATGGGCTGATTCCTGTGTTAAAATAACCCATGTCAAAGGAGCTCTATAAGGAGGAGATTAGATGGATCTAGAAGCCTTTGTACGTGACGTTCCAGACTTTCCAAAGGAAGGCGTGGTTTTCAAGGATGTCACTCCATTGTTAAAGGATCCCCTTGCTTTTAGAGAGTGCATTCTGCAGTTGTCAGAAAAAGCAAGAAAGTTCGATTTCAATATAATGGTTGCACCCGAAGCAAGGGGTTTTATTTTTGCCGCTCCTCTTGCTTTTGAAATGGCGAAGGCACTGGTTCCAGTCAGGAAACCCGGAAAGCTCCCTTACAAAACCAGGGAAATCGAGTACGAATTGGAGTACGGCAGAGAAACCCTTCAGATGCATGTGGATGCGATTGGTGATGGAGATAAGGTGCTAATCGTCGACGATATTCTTGCCACGGGGGGGACTATGGAAGCTATCGCTCGCATCATCGAAGACAGTGGAGGAGAAGTCGTCGGAATTCTTTGCCTTGCGGAGTTAGGATTCCTGGAGCCCAGAAAGAAACTGTCTGGCTACAATGTTGAGACAATAATCACTTATTGACGGAGGTTTGAAATGCTCAAATATGACTTCTCGTTTGCGTTCAGGGAAACACTTGAAAGCGGCCTGGCCTTTGATGAGATGACCGAGATTGGGAAGACGTTATCTGCGAATTTCGAGAAGATCTTCCTCCCCCTTCCTGGTTTTCTCAGAATACTTGAAGATGATGAGATCATCGATGAAGTAAAGGCATTGAGATCATGGATTGAGAAGTTCGACAATTTCGTTGTCATCGGGATTGGAGGCTCTGCGTTGGGAAACCAGGCTTTGCATTTTGCACTAAAACCCATCAACTGGAATCTCTATGAAAGAGACAAGCGAGCTGGAAAGGCCAGGGTATTCTTGCTTGATAATGTAGATCCCGATATGATCACGGCGATTCTCGGAGAACTGGATTTAGGAAAAACCGTTTTCAATGTTATCTCCAAGTCTGGAACAACTGCGGAGAGCATGGCAAACTATCTGGTCGTCAGGGGCCTGCTTGAGAAGCTCGATCTTCCTGTGAAAGACCACTTCATATTCACGACGGACAAGGAAAACGGAGTCCTGAGACAAATTGCCGACAGTGAGGGAATTAGAACCTTGACGATTCCAGAGGATGTTGGAGGTCGCTTCAGTGTTTTGACTCCAGTTGGTTTGCTTTCGGCCGCTGCAGAAGGAATAGATATCGATCTCTTATACGAGGGTGCTAGATTCGGAAAAGAGAGGTATTTAAGAGAGGATGTGAAATCGAATCCCGCTGCCGTAAGTGCGTTGATTCACTACGCCTACCTGAAGAAGGGACACAATATATCGGTGATGATGCCGTACTCAAACAGGCTCTATACACTTGCTGATTGGTACAGACAATTGTGGGCCGAATCTCTAGGAAAGAAGTTCGATGTCTCAGGAAGGATTGTCCACTGTGGGCAGACTCCCGTGAAGTCTCTGGGGGCAATTGATCAACATTCTCAAGTACAGCTTTACAGTGAAGGACCAAGGGATAAGATAGTTACTCTAATCAAGGTAGAGGACTTCGGTAATCAGCTTACAATACCATTCATTCATTCCGATATCGAGGCTTTGTCCTATCTGAATGGAGTAGAAGTAG
The DNA here is from genome assembly GCF_002432955.1 of Mesotoga sp. UBA5825. Taxonomy (NCBI): domain Bacteria; kingdom Thermotogati; phylum Thermotogota; class Thermotogae; order Kosmotogales; family Kosmotogaceae; genus Mesotoga; species Mesotoga sp. UBA5825. Next base: position 65,225 of record NZ_DJHG01000035.1, read on the forward strand.
GAGAATTGCTTAATGCGGAACTCAAGGGAACGGCGATCGCTCTTGCGGCAAACGGCGTCCCAAATATCGCGGTCACATTCCCGCAGATTGACGAGGTACATGTTGGCGAATTTATCGTCTCATATGAGATACAGACCGCAATTATGGGGTTTCTTCTTAGAGTGAATCCATATGATCAGCCGGGAGTTGAGCTTGGAAAGAAACTGACTTACGCTTTCATGGGAAGAAAGGGATACGAAGAAGTAAGGGATAGATATGAGGAGAAGACCTCCTGGAGGTTCGAGTTATGAAATCAGAGCTTATGAAAGTTCTCGACGGTTTTTCGGTAGAGGAAGCGTATTATGCTGCCGGAGAGGCAATACCCACTTTTGTTATTGTTTCATTGGAACCTGAGAATCTCTTGCAGAAAATCGGAGAGATGGAAGAGATTGAGGCTGATATTATCGTTATCAGTCCCGAAGAAAGAAAGAAGCTCGAGAGTGCAGACAGTGATATGTCAAGAGTGGTGATGAGTGTTATCGAATCAGGAGAGAAGCTTCTTTGACCGTTATAGGGCTTGCTGGCAAAGCCGGAAGTGGCAAATCCACGATAGCTGAGCGTCTTGAAAAACTTGGTATCGAACGGATCTCCCTTGACGAAATTGGTCACAGTTCTTTGATCGAAGCGAAACAAGAGATAGTTTGCTCATTTGGAAAAAGGATTCTTACCTGTGACGAAGTAGACAGAAAGAAGCTTTCTAGGATTGTATTCCGAGATGGAAGCTTGCTGGACAGACTCAATCAGATAGTACACCCGATTATTAAGAAGAAGGCACTGGAAATTGTTGAGAGAAGCGATTCCGATCTCCTTTTATTTGATGGTGCGCTGATTCATGAAATCGGGCTATCTAGCTATTGTGACAAGATTATCTGGTTTGAGTGCGCAGATGAAGAAGCTGTTCAAAGACTTGTGAACAGAGGAATAAGTGAATCTCAAGCCAAATCAATACTTTCTTCGCAATCATATCTCGATCGCAATAGAGAGTTAGCAAATGTTGTTGTTTCAACGTCTGGCTCCATTGAAGAGACTTTCAGAACAACTATGGAGGTTCTTTTTGAATGGGGCATAATGGTATAATTGGTTTACTTAGACATTTCTTATAAGGAGGTAGGGAAATGCGCAAGAAACTTATTCTAGCTCTGTTAATTGCGTCTTTTTCGGTGTTCACCCTTGCTGCGACTGAGATTGAGTTTTGGCATGCGATGGGTGGTGCTCAGGGAACGACGGTCAACGAAATTGTAGATTCTTTCAACGAAGCCAACCCCGACATTGAGGTGAAAGCGATCTACGTGGGAAATTACAGTGCTTTGCAGCAGAAGCTGCTAGTAAGCGCAGAAAGTAGAACCCTCCCCGCTCTTTCACAGGCATATGGTAATTGGACCGCGAGGTTAATACCACGAGGTGCTGTTCAGGAGTTGAATTCGCTAATTTCCGATCCAGAAGTTGGATTAACCGATGAGGAATGGGCCGCAATCTGGGACCCGTTTAAGAGAATGGTCACATGGGGAGATACTGTCTACGGTCTTCCCTTCAACAAGAGTACTTATGTGCTGTACTATAACACAGATCTCTTTGAAGAATACGGATTGGAAGTACCAAAGACCATGGATGATCTTCTCTTTGCCGCGATGATGCTTACTGAAGACAAGAACAACGACGGACAGATTGATCAATATGGCTTCGGGTTCAGAACGACTATCGATCACTTCATGATTTTCTTGAGGGCCAATGGCGGGGAAGCAATTGAAATTAAGCCAGACGGTTCGGTTGATGTCATAATTAACTCGCCTGAAGCTAAAGAGGCGCTTCAATTAATGTACGATATGGCTCACACCTACAAGGTTGCGCTTTTTCAGGGCGGATACCTGGACGCCCCGTTTGGAGATGGCCAAATAGCTATGTTCGTTGAGACGATCGCATCCGCTTCTTATGTTGACTCCGGTTCCAGAGGAAAGCACGGCTGGGCATGGGCTCCAGTTCCTATGTGGAAGGTTCAGGCACCACCGTTCGCTGGAACGGACGTTGTTATGTTCACCGGCATCACACCGGAGCAAAAAGCAGCTGCTTGGAAGTTCATGAAGTATCTCGTTAGCCCGGAAATCCAGGCATATTGGTCCGTAAAAACAGGATACATGCCAGTAACGGAGATCGCTCTGACAACTCCCCAGTGGAAGGCATATGAAGAACAGAACCCAACTGTACTTGTTCCAATCAGTCAGATCCCGTTTGGCTCGGTTGATCCTAATGTTGCACTGTGGGACGATGTAAGGACTGTTCTTGGAACTATGGTAGGAGATGTGATAAACCAGAAGAGGACTGTCGAAGAAGGTCTTGCGTGGGCTGAACAAGAAATCCTGCGAAAAGTGGCTGAACAGTAGATAAATGCACTATCGAAAAAGGAGGCCTTCGGCCTCCTTTTTCAATTGGATTATGTCCAGGAAAACAAGGAGAACAATAGTTTCGGCGCTCAAAGAGGGCAAGAGTTCCGTAGATGCTAGAGAGTGTTGACTTCGCAACCGTGACGCGTGATATCTGATAGGGTAGAATACTTACAGTCCAATGCTCTGTTAGATCTTCCTTATTAAACCTTTAAGAGAGGCGGTACAGTGATGAAGAGCTTTTTCCACGCATTCAACTTCTATGCATTCTCCTTTTCGATACTACTCTACTTGCTTACTTCATCGATAAATACAAAGGCCGCAGAGTGGGGTTTGTCGTACCTAGCGATAGGTCTGATAAATTTCTTGGGCTGCTTATTCTATGTTTTCTCTGCTCTGGTGTTTGGAAGGATGGGTGACAGGACTGGCTTCAAGAGGAATCTCTCTTCTGGAATGATTATTATGGCGATCTCACTCGTATACGGGTTCTTCTGGGCACATCCGATTGATTTGGTCGTATCTGCGATAGGAATGAACATATTCTTCGGCTTTTTCTTTCCATCAATTGAGGGATTGCTTTCAAAGTCAGAAAGAGCAGAAGGAGTCGATCCCGCTGCAACCGTTATTCGTTTCGTTCTTTCCTGGAGTGCCGGAAACATGTTAGGAATGGCGCTCGGTCCTTTCCTTATTCAAAGATATCCAATAGCGGTCTTCGCTTACGGCATACTTCTCAGTCTATTCGGCGCTATTCACATAAGATACCATATGAAGAAGTATGGTGAGTTGCTTCCCGGTCCTTATGATTCTAGACTGAAAGAGTCCTTTGGCAAAATCGACTTGCCCAATATACGAGACTACAGAAGGGTCTATAGGGTCACTTTTCTGCTTGCCGGTGTTATCTATACGAGTGGAATGGCTCTATTTCCCAAGCTAATATCTTCAACGGGGATCCCGCTGGAAAGTGTTGGCTTCCTAACTGTAGGTGCTAACATTGGGGTCTTTCTGTCGTTCATATTCATGAGTTTCTTTCGCTTCTGGGTTGGTAGTCCACGAGTATCTCTATTTATTATGACGGCAGTATTTGTCGCAGCAATTACAACCTTTTTTATGCCCGAAACGGCACTCACGTTCTTTCTGTCGACTCTGTTTTCTGGTGCCACATATGCTGTTCCCTATACGTTTGCGATTTTCTATGGCCTCAATTCGCAGGACGATGATCACGGAAAGCAGGGAGGATTTCACGAGTCGATGGTTGGTGTGATCTTTGGTGTTGGTCCGCTTCTAGGGGGGTATTTTCTTCAAGTGTGGACGAGTCTCAAGAGTATGGGAATCATGGCCTCAGTCCTTATGACGGTGATTATCGTAAGTCAAATGACCTTCATAAAGAGAATTAGCATTAAGCGGTGATTAACTTAATTAACAGTTATTTCTAGCGCATAATGCTCTTAAAACAAACCTCACAAATTTTGCTACTCTTCATTTATTCATGCCATATTCTTTGAGATACACTCGCTAGATGTGATATAGCAGGTATGCAATGATAGTCTATTGATTAAATTATTCTGGTTAAGATCCTGTCCAAACTAGCATTATCCATTTAATTCGGATCATAAGATAATCTTGATGCTGAAAGTGAATAGCTGTTTCTTGGGGGAAGGTCTTGGCCACAAAGTTTTCTCCGGCTCTTTGTCGGAACTTCTGGAAGGAGAAGCATATGGGGTTTTTTTAGCATCTGGGAAGAAACTACGACCTCGTTTTGATAGAGCTGCTGAATCACATAAAGATCATCGCGATAGCGGTACCTATTGCGATTGGAATTGAAGTACCCATTGGGATAATCGTCTCAAGGAATAAGAGGGTTTAGTCGATAGCTCTCTATGGAGCAGGCATCCTAATGACGATTCCCAGTCTAGCTCTCTTCGGTTATATGGTCGTTCTGCTTGCTCCGCTGAAAGCAGGTATTGGTGTCACACCGGCGGTTATTGCCCTTGTGATCTATTCTTTCCTGCCTGTTATAAGGAATACAGTAGTAGCTGTGAATTCAGTTGATCCTCGAATGATAGAGGCGGCCAAAGGAATGGGGATGACGAACAGGCAGATACTGTGGAAGGTAGAAATGCCGGTGGCAGTTCCAACGATGCTCTCAGGGATCAGAAGTTCTGCAACGATAAATATCGGTACTGCTGCTATTGCCGCGTCAATTGGCGCAGGTGGCCTTGGGGAGATCATCTTCACGGGACTTCGCATGACAAGAGGCCCAATGATAATTGCCGGAGCCATACCAGTAACCTTACTGGCTGTGGCTGTTGATATAATCCTTGGCCTTTCGGAAAAAGCACTGACTTCGAAAGGCCTCAGAACATAATGAACACGGAGGTGTCTAAATTGAAAAGACTGCTAATAGTAGCACTATTAATTGTAGTCGTGACAACTCTATCGTTTGGTCAGACAAGACTGAATGTTGGAGCAAAGAACTTCACAGAACAGTACATCGTCAGTAGCATGATATCACAGCTTCTTAGAGATGCTGGGTTCAGGGTGACTGAGAGTTTTGGAATGAGTTCGTTCGTTGCAAGAAGTGCACTCGAAACCGGGCAGATCGATCTATATGCTGACTACACTGGAACAGCCTGGCCCACATATCTAGGGCATGAAAAGATGATTAGAGATCCTTTGGCTCTGTAGGAAGCCGTGAAGGCGGAAGATCTCGAAAATGGAATCGTATGGCTTGACATGGCTGATTTCAATAATACATATGCGTTAGCTGTGAGAAGAGATTTCGCTGCTGAGCATGGACTGCAGACTTTTGAAGATCTCGCTGAACTAACTAACGATGACCCTGATCTTCTCTTTGGAATCGTGTACGAATTTCTTGAAAGAGATGATGGGTTCTGGCCTATGAGTGAGACTTACGAGTTTTCTGTCGAGAAGAGGCAGGTTAAGACAATGGAGATCGGGCTGACTTATGAGGCACTTGATAAAAAGCAGATCGACATCGCCATGGTCTTCTCTACTGACGGAAAGTTGGAAAAGTACAACTTGCTTGTACTTGAAGACACTAAGAATTTCTTCCCGTCATATAATCTTGCCGTAACCGTACGTAAGGAAGTTCTTGAAAGCCATCCTGAGATTGAGGAGATCTTAAGGCCAATNNCCAATATCTGTCTATCTTACAGAACCAATAATGATCAGGCTGAATTACCTGGTGGACGCAGGAGGTTACGAGCCAGATGAAGTTGCCGAAGGGTTCCTAAAGGGATTAGGCTTAATAGATTAAGTTAGCAAATGTTAAGTTTTAGGGCCGCCTCATGGCGGCTCTGTTTTTTTTCCAACATCCTCAGAATTGAAGTCACTATTCTTCTCAACTTTTCTGAACAGAAGTCGCAGTGGAAAGAGACCTTCAACATTAGAAAGGTAGCTAAACACCCCGATTCACTGGCTATGATATAATCATTCGAATATGCTTTCAGGAAGGGAGGAAACAAAGTGTCAGAGAAGTATGTGTACTATTTTGGAAAGTTGAAAGCCGAAGGCGACGCGAAAATGAAAAACCTTCTCGGCGGAAAAGGAGCCAATCTATCTGAGATGGTTAAGATAGGGATACCTGTTCCCCCGGGTTTCACTATTTCTACCGAGGTATGCAAGTATTACTACGATCACGGGAAGACATATCCGGTTACTTTGGAAAAGGATGTCCAGGAAGCCGTAAAGCTACTGGAGGAGGAAACAGGAAAAGGATTCGGATCTGCAGAGAGACCTTTACTTGTCTCTGTAAGGTCTGGCGCGGCGATTTCAATGCCCGGCATGATGGATACTATCCTCAATCTTGGTCTTAACGACGAAACGGTTAACGGCATGATCAAGGAATCGGGCAATCCCAGGTTCTGTTATGACGCTTACAGGAGATTTCTTCAGATGTTTGGCGATGTTGTGCTGAAGATAGAGCACTCCGAGTTCGAAAATGCGCTGGCTTCTGTGAAAAGGGAAAAGAGAGTTAAGCTTGATACAGACTTGGATGCAGAAAACATGAAAGACGTTGTAGAGAGGTATCTTGAGGTCTACAAGAGGGCCGGCAAAGAGTTCCCTCAGGATCCATGGAAGCAGCTATGGATGGCGATTGATGCAGTATTTGGAAGTTGGATGAACGAGAGAGCAATAAAGTACCGGGCCCTCAATGGCGTGAAAGAGGGAGAACTTCTTGGAACTGCGGTTAACATTGTGGCAATGGTTTTTGGCAACACGGGAGAAGATAGTGGAACGGGAGTCGCATTCACGAGAGATCCTAATACCGGCGAGAAGCAATTCTATGGAGAGTATTTGCCGAACGCTCAAGGAGAGGACGTTGTTGCCGGAACGCGTACGCCATTCCCTCTAACAAAACTTCAAGATATTAATCCTGAAGTTTATGACCAGCTCCTGGAAATATTTACTAAACTGGAGAACCACTATAGAGACATGCAAGATATCGAGTTCACCGTTGAGCACGGAACTCTTTATCTGCTTCAGACCAGAAATGGGAAACGGACACCATATGCGAGCGTGAAGATCGCAGTTGATCTGGCAGAAGAGGGAAGGATTTCAAAGGAAGAAGCGATCATGAGAGTTACACCTGAGCATATCGAGACGCTCCTCCACCCATATTTCACGAAGGAGACTATGGAGAGCGCAGAAGTTCTAGCCAAAGGTATCGCGGCATCGCCCGGAGCGGCAGCAGGTATAGTTGCATTCGATCCCGATACTGCTGAAAGACTTGTGAGAGAAGAGGGTAAGACTGTGATCCTTGTGAGGCCGGAGACTTCTCCGGAAGACATAGCCGGAATGGCTGCTGCTCAAGGAATCCTCACCTCGACTGGTGGAAAGACTTCACATGCTGCGGTTGTAGCCAGAGGAATGGGAAAGACCTGCATTGTGGGCTGTGAAGCCGTTGAAGTAGATCAGAAAACCAGAGTAATGAAAGTTAACGGGAAGACAATAAGAGAAGGAGAATGGATAAGCATTGATGGGACCACTGGAGAGGTTTTCATGGGAAAGCTGGATTCAGTTAAGCCTCAGGGTTTGGAAGGTCCGCTAGCAAAGCTTCTTGGATGGGCCGATGAGATCAGGAAGCTCGGAATTAGAACTAACGCAGATACTCCTAAGGATTCACAGGTAGCCAGGGAATTCGGAGCGGAAGGAATTGGACTCACAAGGACGGAACACATGTTCTTCCAGGAGGATAGGATTTTTGCTGTGAGACAGATGATTACATCAAATACCAAAGAGCAGAGAGAGAAGTCTCTTGCGAAGCTTCTCCCTATGCAGGAAGATGATTTCTACGGTATTTTCATGGCCATGGAAGGACTCCCCGTTACGATCAGACTTCTTGATCCGCCACTTCACGAATTCCTTCCAAAAGAAGAAGAGGATATAAAAGAGTTAGCCGAAGAGATGGGTATGACATATCAGGAACTAAAGGAGACAATCGAAGATCTTCATGAGTTCAATCCGATGATGGGATTCAGGGGATGCAGGTTGGCTGTAGTTTATCCCGAGATTGCTGAAATGCAGACCAAAGCGATAATTGGAGCTGCGTTGAGGTTGGTTGAAGAAGGAAAATCAGTGATTCCCGAGATAATGATTCCTCTGATCGTTGAGCTGAAAGAGCTTAAGTACGTGAAATCGATCATTGTGAATGCGGCTAATGAGATTATTTCCAAGTCAGGGCTGAATCTTGAATACAAAGTGGGTACAATGATTGAGGTTCCCAGAGCAGCACTGACTGCAGACGAAATTGCCAAGGAAGCAGAGTTCTTTAGCTTCGGAACCAATGATCTAACTCAGATGACATACGGATTCAGTAGAGACGATTACGGCAAATACGTTGGACATTACATGGAAAAGGGGATTCTGGATAACGATCCATTTCAGAAGCTCGACAGATTTGGAGTAGGTCAGCTTGTGAAGATGGGAACTGAGAGAGGACGCTCAGTTAGGCCGGATCTGAAGGTCGGAATATGCGGCGAACACGGTGGAGAGCCTTCATCTATTGAATTCTGTCATATTGTAGGTCTTAACTATGTTAGCTGTTCACCTTACAGAGTTCCAGTTGCTCGACTTGCAGCAGCTCAGGCAGTAGTAAAGAATCGTTAGGGATTATTCAGACCGTGCCTGAGGGCACGGTCTTTACTATTTTGGAGGTTTGCCTATCATGACGGCGTTAATCTCGGGATATCTATCACAGACAGGATTCGCTACGGTAAGCTGGGAAAACTGGGTTATGTTTGTAATCGCGGGAATTCTAATCTATCTGGCGGTTGCAAAGGATGCCGAACCACTTCTTCTTGTTCCAATTGCCTTTGGCATGGTTATTGCAAACATCCCTCCGGAAGTAACCGGTGTCTTCACTCCCGGAACCGGGATCATGTGGATTTTGCAGCAGGGATTGATGCTGGGGATCTATCCACCTTTGATATTTCTTGGCATTGGCGCTGTTACCGACTTCTCTTTCGTGCTGGCAAACCCTAAGACTCTCTTTTTGGGTGCTGCTGCACAGATAGGGATTTTTTTAACTTTTCTTGCAGCGAATTTTCTGGGTTTTTCCCTTTCGGATGCGGCATCCATAGCGATAATTGGTGGTGCGGACGGACCAACCTCAATCTATGTTGCAAGCATTATGGAATCACAGTTTCTTCCAATAATCGCGATCGCTTCCTACTCTTATATAGCTCTTATACCAGTTCTTCAGCCACCGATAATGAGACTATTTACTACTCGTAAAGAACGGGCAATAACAATGGGAAAGAAGCTTAGAAAGGTTTCGAAGCTAGAGAGAATTGTCTTCCCGGTAGTCGCGACTATTGGGATCTCTCTTATTGTTCCTCAGGCGCTCCCTCTGGTAGGAATGTTGATGCTCGGTAATCTTCTTAGGGAAAACGGAAGAACAAAGAGACTGGTTGAAGCTTCGGGCAAATACATCTCCGATACTGTGATCATTTTGCTTTGTGTTTCAGTAGGAGCAAAGGCTGATGGCAAGATATTTCTAACACTGGAGAGTATAATGATTTTGGGGTTGGGTTGTGCAGCCTTCGTTGTTGCAACTGTTTCGGGGATTCTCTTCGCGAAGTTTATGAATCTGTTCTGTAAGAGCAAGGTAAATCCTTTGATCGGTGCCGCCGGGGTCTCGGCAGTTCCAACTGCTGCAAGAGTTGCTCAGAAGGTTGCTTCGGAGGAGGATCCGACGAACTTCGTCCTGATGCACGCTATGGGTCCGAATATCGCAGGAGTCATCGGATCGGCGGTTGCTGCGGGTGTATTCCTTTCAATAATATGATTTGGTGCGGGAGGATGTCATGGCTGTGAAGAAGCAATATCAGGTGAATATCAATCATACTCTGTGTAAGCGATGTGGGATTTGTTATTGGATATGTCCCACCAAGACAATCACAAAGGGAGAGCTTGGCAGGCCGCAGATCATTGACCAAAAAACCTGCATTGGTTGTTTAATGTGCGAAAACGCCTGTCCGGATTTCGCGATTGATGTTAAGGAATTGGAGGCGGTGAAAGAAGATGCGTGAGTTCGTTCTGCTTCAAGGAGATGAAGCATGTGCGCTTGGGGCTATAAAAGCTGGGTGCAAATTCTTTGCAGGTTATCCTATTACGCCCGCGACCGAAATTGCGGAGACTATGGCTAGGGAGCTTCCGAAGATTGGAGGAACGTTCATTCAGATGGAGGATGAGATAGCAAGCGCCGCTGCGATAATAGGGGCGTCACTTGCCGGCGAGAAATCAATGACTGCAACGAGTGGTCCGGGCTTCTCCCTAATGCAAGAAGCGATTGGGTATGCAGCCATGACTGAGACACCTACAGTCATAGTCAACGTTCAGCGGGGTGGCCCGTCTACCGGCATGCCCACGAAGACGGCACAAGGAGATATAATGCAGGCGAGATGGGGCACTCACGGCGACCACCAGATCATCGCAATATATCCTTCGAATGTTGAAGAAGTATACAAATATATAATTACGGCTTTCAACTATGCTGAGTTATACAGAACACCTGTGATTTTCTTGATGGACGAAATCCTAGGTCATATGCGTGAGAGTGTATATTTGCCACACGATTCTGAAATCATGGAAGTACAGAGGGTCGGTGAAATGGAAATGGCTGACGATGATATATTCCACCCCTTCGAAGGCGATGACCAGATGATGGCAACTCCACTTGTTAAGATGGGGAAGTCAAGGTTTCATGTTTCCGGTCTAGTGCACGACGAGTCTGGTTTTCCAATAGGTTCGCCATCTGATTCTTCGCGACTCCTGAGGAGGTTAGACAATAAGATAAGATTGCATAGCGATGAGATAGTTATGTACGACGAATACATGACTGAGGATGCAGAGATACTTGTACTCGCTTACGGTTCAGTTGCCAGAAGTGCAATAAATGCTGTAAAGATGGCGAGGGAGGATAAGATCAATGTAGGTCTCTTTAAACCAGTGACTATCTGGCCATTCCCGAGTACAAGACTGAGGCAGCTTCTAAAGAGAGTAAGTGCCGTCATTGTTGCAGAGATGAACCTTGGACAAATTCTTTATGAAGTGTCTAGATTGAACAAGCGCGGTGCAAAGATTGAGCACTTAAGCAAAGTTGATGGAGAGCTTATCACTCCGCAAGAAGTCCTTGATGCTATATCAAGGGTTAAGTCGGAAATAATGGATCTGTAGAATGAACGTCTTTGTCGATTCTTTCTTCTTTTTGCGAACAGTATGTTAAAACTTTTGCTAATTCAGCGGCCTCTGTGGTAGAATAACAGCGAAATTACCTGCAAAAGGAGGAAATCTCAATGGAAATCCTGAAGGTCAGTTCTAAATCTAATCCTAACAAGGTTGCAGGTGCCATAGCCGGGGTCATCTCAAAGAACGAGCAAGTAGAACTTCAGGCCATTGGCGCTGGTGCTGTGAATCAAGCTGTGAAGGCAGTAGCCATCGCTTCTAGATTCCTCAGAGAACAGGGTACTAAGGTGTCCATGGTCCCTGGATTTGTGGAGATTCAGATTGGCGAAGAGATGCGAACGGGGATCACCATTAAGATTATTTCGGAGAAAGACGAAGAAAAGTAATGAGGGTTCTGTAATCTCATAAGTCGGGGGGAGGTCGTTGATCTCTTCCTTTTTTGTTGGAAGACTACGAGATAGTTGCTGGTTAGCTGAATGAGGAGGTATTAGATGCTTACAGTAAGTGATATGCTGGGTATAGCCCTCAAGATCGAAAGTGCAGGTTATTCATACTATCAGAAGCTTAGTGAGAGAACTTCTGGGGAAGTAAGAGATCTTTTCTCAAGACTTTCGGTGCAGGAAAGGGAGCACGCAGAAATATTCAGAGATATTCTGAAGAATGTGGAAAACGAACCAACAGCCCAGGATTGGGACGACAATGTGGGTTATTTGAAGTCTTATGCAGAGATATCCATTTTCCCTCGAATTGAATCGTCAGAGGTCCCTCAGAATATGAGCAAAGCTATCAGTGGTGCAATGGAAGTGGAAAAGGACAGCATTATATTCTATTCAGATCTCGCTTCCTTTATACCCAACAGTAAGGAGCTCAAAGAGATAATTGAGGAAGAACGAAGGCATCTCCATGATCTAGTGAAGCTTTACGGTTCATTATAGAGACTGTTAAGGGAATGGGCTCCCAAACGGTGAAAGTGCCAAGGATCTCTAAGAGCGAGTCTCTATACTGGGTGAATGAATGTGGTTTCCGCAGTTAAGTATCTTTGTGGAGGACATCAAGAGAAAGTATTTGATTGACCCGTCGCAATGCATCAAAATAGAATCTATTCAAAATCGAATTGAAGGAGATTAAGAACACCTCCCTTTGAGTTAGATTTAGACTTCATTATTTGTATATCAACGAGTGATTCCTGAGAATGTGCTATATTACTCTTGAGTATATATAAATCTAGGGCTTCGTGAACCTTGCGAAGCTCATCTTTTTTTGTGTAGTCAATCATATTTCTTCTTTCTTCC